>JASLIH010000429.1 GCA_030152105.1 Actinomycetes bacterium | reverse complement strand
CACCTGCTCAGCCTTCCTCGCCGGCGCCGGTGGGCGCCGCCGCGGCCTCGTCCTCCTCGGCGAGCTTCAGCGAGATGCGGTTCTGGCGGTCGATCTCCATCACCTCGACCAGCAGCTTGTCGCCGACGTTGACGACGTCCTCGACGGCCCGCACCCGCTGCCCCTTCTTGCCCAGACGCGAGATGTGCAGCAGCCCGTCCTTGCCCGGGGTGAGCGAGATGAACGCCCCGAAGGTGGTGGTCTTGACCACCGTGCCCAGGTAGCGCTCGCCGACCTGGGGCATGACCGGGTTCATCTGCTCGCGGATCATCTTGAGGGCGGTGTCGAGCTGGTCGCCGTCGGTGGCCCCGATGTAGACCCGGCCGTCGTCCTCGATCGAGATCTCGGCGCCCGAGGTGGACTGGATCTCGTTGATCCGCTTGCCCTTGGGCCCGATCAGCTCGCCGATCTTGGCCACCGGGATCTGCTCGACGTGGACCCGCGGGGCGAGCCGGTTGAGCTCGGTGCGCGGCTGCTCGATGGCCGCCTGGATCACGTCCAGGATGACCATGCGGGCGTCGCGGGCCTGGGTCAGGGCGCCGATCAGGACCTCGCTGGGGATGCCGGTGAGCTTGGTGTCCAGCTGCAGGGCGGTGACGAACTCGCGCGTGCCCGCGACCTTGAAGTCCATGTCGCCGAAGGCGTCCTCGGCACCAAGGATGTCGGTCAGGGTGACGAACTCGCCACCCTCGGCGATCAGGCCCATGGCGATGCCGCCGACCGGGGCCTTGATGGGCACGCCGGCGTCCATCAACGACAGGGTGGAGGCACACACCGAGGCCATCGAGGTGGAGCCGTTGGAGCTCAGCACCTCGGAGACGAGCCGCAGCGCGTACGGGAACTCCTCCTTGTCCGGGATCACCGGCAGCAGGGCCCGCTCGGCCAGCGCCCCGTGGCCGATCTCACGCCGCTTGGGGCCGCGCATGAAGCCGACCTCGCCGGTGGAGAAGGGCGGGAAGTTGTAGTGGTGCATGTAGCGCTTGCGGTCCTGGGGGTCGAGGGTGTCGACGATCTGCTCCATGCGGACCATGCCAAGGGTGGTGATGTTCAGCACCTGGGTCTCGCCCCGCTGGAACAGCCCCGACCCGTGGGCCCGGGGCAGGATGCCGACCTCGGCCTCCAGCGGCCGGATGTCGCGCGGCCCGCGGCCGTCGATCCGCTTGGCGTCCTTGACGACCCGCTGGCGGACCAGCTCCTTGGTCAGGCTGCGGAAGGTGGCCGAGACCTCCTTCTCGCGACCGGCCAGGGCCTCGCCGAGCTGCTCGGTCGCCGCCTGGACGGCATCGGCCTTGAGCTCGTCGAGCCGGGCCTCGCGCTCGGCCTTGTCGGCGATGGTGATGGCCTCGCGCACCCGGGCCTCGACCGCGCCCCGGACGGCCCCGGCCACGTCCTCGCCGTACTCGGCGAACAGCGGGTACTCCCTGGGCTGGGCGCCGGCCTGGCGGACCAGCTCGACCTGGAGCTGGCAGGCGGTGGCGATGTGGGTCTTGGCCAGCTCGAGGGCGAGCCCGAGGGCCTCCTCGGTCGGCTTGGGGGCGCCGCTCTCCTCCATCAGCCGGATGGCCTGCTCGGTCGCCTCGGCCTCGACCATGAGGATGTCGACCCCGCCGGCCTCGTTCTGGCGGCCGGCCACGACCATGTCGAAGGTGCACTCCTCGAGCTCGTCGTAGGTCGGGTTGACGATCCAGTCGCCGGCCTTGCGGCCGAGCCGGACCGCCCCGACCGGGCCCGAGAAGGGGATGCCGGCCAGCTGCACGGCCGCCGAGGCGCCGTTGATGGCCAGGACGTCCGAGAGGTTCTGCATGTCGGTCGACAGGATGGTGGCGACCACGTGGATCTCGTTGCGCATCCCCTTGGGGAAGGAGGGGCGCAGCGGCCGGTCGACCAGCCTGGCGGTCAGGATGGCCGTCTCGGACGGCCTGCCCTCACGACGGAAGAAGCCACCGGGGATCTTGCCGGCGGCGTACATGCGCTCCTCGACGTCGACCGTGAGGGGCATGAAGTCGAGCTGCTCTTTGGGATGCTTGCCCGCCGTAGCGGTGACCAGCAGCTGGGTCTCGCCCAGCCCGATGATAACGGCGCCGCCAGCCAGCTTGGCCAGCTTGCCGGTCTCCATGTAGAGATCACGGCCGCCGACGGCACCTTGCACACGATGAACTGCCATAGATGAGGTCTCTCCCTCTTCCTCTGCCGCCCCGGCGATGTGCCGGGGCGGACCCGTGCCCGGCCACGGTTGCGGCCGAAGCTGCCTGCTCGGGCGGGGAGCCGGGGGACGAGGTGCCAGTTCTCAGTCGAAAGGCCTGGATGGCTCAGGTCGTTGCCTGGCGTTCCAGGGCTCACCACTGACAACTGACACGGCGCTCGTCCGGCTTCCCGGTCGGCAGGGCGTTGCTCAGCGCGCCAGGAGCATCACTCTCCCTCGCGCGCCGTTACGTCCACCCCGGTCAGCGGCGCAGGCCGAGGCGCTCGATGAGCGCCCGGTAGCGGGCGACATCGTTGTTCTGGAGGTAACGGAGCAGCCGGCGGCGGCGGCCGACCATCTGCAGCAGGCCGCGGCGCGAGTGGTGGTCGTGCTTGTGGACCTTGAGATGCTCGGTGAGCTGGTTGATACGCGTGGTCAGCAGGGCCACCTGGACCTCGGGCGAGCCGGTGTCGCCTTCCTTGGTCGCGTACTCAGTGATGATCTTGGTCTTGTCGTCCTTGACCAGCATGCTGCTACCTCTCCCATGACGATGCGGATTCTGCCCGGGGGCCTCGGCTTGCGGTGAATCGGCGCGGCCAGGGGTCCCGCGTCCCGGACGGTCGCCAGGCCGAACGGCCCAGCCACCCGCGCAAGGGTAGCACGGGCGGGCCGCTGGGCGCCGGAACCCGCTGCTCAGGAGGCCAGCGCGCCGGCCAGCGAGGCTAGGGCGGCCTCCTCGGCGACGCAGGCGGCCGTCACCGCGGCGGCCATGGTGCTCAGCAGGGCGTCGACGTCGGCGTCGTCGCCCGGGAACTGCGGCCGCCACCGGTCGCGCAGGGCCCACAGGGCGGCGGCGGTGGCGGCCGCCTCCGCCTGGGCGGCGTCACCGCGCTCGACCTGGTCCTGGAGCTGGCCGGTGAGGCGGCGGGCCTCGGCGAACGGCTCGCGGCCGGCGGGCACGGCGACCTCGGCCACCTCGTGCCAGTGGGCGGCCGCCTCCCGGTAGGCGGCCGCCACCGTGCCAAGGGCCGGGGTGCCGAGCAGCCCGGCCGCCTCGTCGAGGAACTCGGCGTACAGCCCGCGCAGGTTGCCGCCGCCCCAGCCGACCGGCTCGAGGTTCTCGTACACCGAGAGGCAGGCGTCGAACAGGCCGGCCCGGTCGGCGAACACCGTCGGCCAGGCCTTGGCGTTGCCGGAGCCGGTGAGCAGCCGGGCCCACTTGCGGAAGGCGGGCAGCGCAAAGGAGTCCGAGCGCCGGCCGAGGTGCTCGACCTGCTCGGCCAGGCCCTCGCGGACCGCCTTGCGGAGCCCGTCGGTGTCCAGCTCGGCGGCCGGGGCGTCGAGGACCAGCTGCCGGTGCTTGTAGGACCCGACCCGGGCCCTGGCCGCGGCCAGGGCGTCGAGGGGGACGGTCAGCGGGGCCCGGTTGCGGTCGTCGACCAGGGCCACCCCGGCCCGCTCGTCGATGCCGTAGACCGTCACCGGGGGGCCGCCGAAGCCCTCCAGCCAGGCCGGCAGGTGGCGGTAGCCGAGGAGCTGCTGGTCGGCCCAGGCGATCACCGGGACGCCCTGCCCGACGGCGGCCCGCAGCTCCTGGTCGGCCCGGCGGGGCGAGCTGGTCTCGTGCATGCCCGCCGGGACGCCCAGGCGGGCGCAGACCTTCAGCGCCCAGCGGTCCGGGTACTGCCAGGAGTTGCGGAACCCGAGGACCAGCGAGCGCTGGTCGTGGGCCTTGAACTCCCAGAGGATGTAGCCGGCCCCGAGCCCGCCGCCGACGCCGAGGACCATGGCCTCGGACAGGGGCCGGCCGGTGCCGGGGTCGAGCAGGCCGCGGTTGGCCAGCACCCCGGTGATCGCGTGGGTGTCGGGGTGGGCGCCGCCCAGCAGGAGGTACTCGGAGGCCGGGAGGGCGTTGAGGACGTGGCGCCGGGCGGTGGTGTAGCTCTCCCCCGTCCTGGCCATGCGGGCGCGGACGCGTTCCTTCAGGTGCTTGTGCGCGGTCATGACGCTCCATTCGCGGCAGAGCGGCCGGGTCCCACGCTCCCATGCCACTCCGCCAGGCGATGGAGATCGACCAGCGCCAGACAATCCCGAGGACAGCCATCCCCTTCGCCCCCGCAGGGCCGGGTCGCGTGGAGACCCGGTCAGGGGGTCGGGCGTGAGGACCCGCCGGTCCGGACTGTACCACCCGGAGGGGACGAGAGCAGCCGGCGGGTCTGGTCGACGTCGGCCTTGATCTGGGCGATCAGCTCGTCGAGGTCGGCGAAGGTGGCCTGGCCGCGGAGGTGGTGGGCGAAGCTGACCGAGACCCGGTGGCCGTACAGGTCGTCGTCGAAGTCGAGCACGTGGGCCTCGACCCGCCGGTCGGTCCCGAACTGGGGGTTGGTGCCGACGCTGATCGCCGCCGGGCGGGCCACCCCCCGATCGACCGGGGCACCCCCTTGGGGTTCCCCGGACCCCTCCGGGCCGGCGTCGGTGAGGTGGCCGGCGTAGACGCCGTCGGCGGGGATGGCGATGCCGGCGGCGATGTCGAGGTTGGCGGTGGGGATGCCGAGCAGGGGGCGGCCGCGGCCGTCGCCGGCGACCACCACGCCCTCGACGGCATGGGGGCGGCCGAGGGAGGCGGCCGCGGCGGCCACGTCACCGGCGGCCAGCTCGGCCCGGACCCGGGTGGAGGACACCACCTCGTCGCCGGCGGTCTGCAGGGGGACGGCCACCACCTCGATCCCGCGGGGCCGGCCGAGACCGGCGAGCAGGGCCGGGTCGCCGGCCGCCTTGTGGCCGAAGCGGAAGTTCTCGCCGACCACCACCGCCCTGGCGGCCAGGCCGTCGAACAGGACCTGGGTGGCGAACGCCTCGGCACCGACCTCCGACAGCTCGCGGGTGAACTCGAGCACCAGCACGACCTGCATGCCGGCGTCGCCGAGCAGCTCGACCTTGCGGTCGAGGGTGGTGAGCAGGGGCGGCTCGCTCCCGGGGCGAAGGACGGCCAGCGGGTGCCGGTCGAAGGTGACCGCGGCCGCCGGGACCCGGCGGGCGGCCGCCTCGGCGGCCACCCGGTCCAGCAGGGCCCGGTGGCCGCGGTGGACCCCGTCGAACATGCCGACGGTGACCACGGCGCCGCCCAGGTCGGCGGGGAGGGCGGCCAGCCCGTCGAGGCGGCGGGGAGCTCCCGGGGAGCGCGGCGGCGACCCGTCGGGCTGGGTCACGCCAGCACCACCCTGGGGCGGGCGCGGCCGGCGCTGTCCTGGATGACGGCGACCAGGCGCCCGTCAGGGCCGACGGCGGCCACCGGGTCGCCATGGCCGGTCGGGTCGAGCGCGCGGCCGTTGGCCAGGGCGGACGCCTCGGCCGGGGTCAGGGCCCGGGTCGCCGTCGAGGCCATCGCCGCCGCCGGGTCGAGCACGGCCGCCTCCAGTCTCCCCGGCTCGGCCAGCTCCTCCAGGGTGTGGGCGTCCGCCTCGGCGAACCGGCCGACGGCCGTGCGGCGCAGGCTGGCCAGGTGGGCCAGCGTGCCAAGGGACCGGCCGAGGTCGGCGGCCAGGGACCGGACGTAGGTGCCGCCCGAGCAGACCACCGAGATGGTGGCCACCGGCCGCTCCCCGTGGACGAGCCCGAGCAGCTCCAGGTCGTGGATGACGATCGGGCGGGGGGCCCGCTCGACCTCCTCGCCCCGGCGGGCCTTGGCGTACAGGCGTTCCCCGCCCACCTTGATCGCCGACACCATCGGCGGGACCTGCTCCTGGGGGCCGAGGAAGCCGGCCATGGCGGCCCGCAGGCGCTCGGTGTCGACCCCGTCGGCGGCGGCGGTGGCGGTGACCGTGCCGGCGGCGTCCAGGGTGTCGGTCTCGGCCCCGAAGGCGACCTCGGCCAGGTAGCGCTTAGGCTCGGTGGGGAGGAACGGCAGCAGCCGGGTGGCCCGGCCGAGGGCCATGACCAGGACCCCGGTGGCGGGCGGGTCGAGGGTGCCGCCGTGGCCGACCCGGCGCTGGCCGGCCAGGCGGCGCACCCGGGCGACGACGTCGTGGGAGGTCAGCCCCGCCGGCTTGTCGCAGACGAGCACCCCGTCCACCGCGGCGCCAGCCTCCTACCCGACCGGGGCTCTGGCCGGGGCGCCGGTCAGCTCGGCGACCAGGGCGGCCATCGCCGCCTCGGCGTCCAGCTCGGCCGTGTAGCCGGCGGCGTACTTGTGCCCGCCGCCGCCGAAGCGGGTGGCCATCTTGCCGACATCGGTGGCCCCCTTGGAGCGCAGCGAGACCTTGTAGCCGCCCTCAGGCTGCTGCTTGAGCACGGCGGCAACGTCGCTGGCGGCGTCGGTGCGGACCAGGTCGATCAGGCCCTCGGTCTCGTCCATGTCGATCCCGTGGGCGGCCAGGTCGGCCTGGTCGACCCTGGTCCAGACCAGCGAGGCCTCGGGGACCTGGGCGACGCGGCCGAGCGCGTCGGCGACCAGCCGCAGGTAGCCGATGTTGTTGGTCTCGAACACGGCCTTGGCCACCTCGTACTGCTGGACCCCGGCGGCCAGCAGCTCGGCCGCCAGCAGGTGGGTGTCGGGTGAGGTCGCCTGGTACTGGAAGCGCCCGGTGTCGGTGACCAGCCCGGTGTAGAGGGCGGTGGCGATCTCGGTGTCGAGGGACAGGCCGAGGCGGCGGAGCAGCTCGCGGCAGAGCACGGCGCTGGCCGGCGAGGCGGCGTCGATCAGGTTGACGTCGCCGAAGCGGGTGTTGGATGCGTGATGGTCGACGACCACCGTGCGGGCCGCCCCCCGGAAGGCGTCGACCAGGGTGCCGAGGCGGTCCAGGGAGCCGGCGTCGAAGCAGACGAACAGGTCGGCGTCCTTGGGCACCTGGCTCGGTGGGACCAGCCGGTCGAGGTCGGCCAGGAAGCGGTAGTGGGGGGCGACCACGAACGGCTCCGAGAAGCTCACCACCGCCCCGCGGCCGGCGTTGGCCAGGGCCCGGTGCAGGGCCAGGGCCGACCCGAGGGCGTCGCCGTCGGGATGGATGTGGCAGGAGATCACCGCCACGTCCGCCTCGGCGATCGCGTCGGTGGCCGCCTGCCAGTCCTGCTCCGAGATGCTCACGCGCCTGACCCCTCCTGCTCCGACCCCGGCGATTGGTTCACCGGGTCACCCCGCGGGGGTTCCCCGGGCCCCTCCAGCTCGGCCAGCAACCGGTCGATCCGCGCACCCTGGCCGGGCACGGTGTCGGGAACGAATTCTAGCGTCGGCGCGTGACGCAGCCGCAGCTGCGAGGCCACGAAGGTCCTGGCCTGGACGGCGGCCGAGGCCACCCAGGCCTCGGTCTCGGCCCGCGCCTGGTCGTCGCCGAGCACGGTGAAGAAGACACTGGCGTGGTGCAGGTCATCGGTGACGCGCACGTCGGTGACGGTCACCAGCGCGCCCGGCTGATCGGCCTGCTCGGCCTCCAGCCATTCGCCGACCAGCCGCCGTATCGTCTCGGCCAGTCGGCGGGCTCTGGGGTAGCTGGGCTTTGCCATGGGAGCTCAGTCCTCGGGTCCGTACATGGTCACGTCGCTGGCCAGCAGCTCGACGCCGGGCGTGCGCTCGGTCTCCCGCTCGGCCGCAACCAGCACCCTCCGGGCGTGGAAGCCCTCGCCGGCCACGGTGGCCACCGCCAGGGTGGCCCGCTGGCGCAGGTCCTGATGGTCGACCTCGGCGACCGCGCAGTTGAGCTTTCGCAGCGCGGCCGCCAGGCCTTTGACGACCGAGCGCTTGTCCTTCAGCGACGTGGCGTCGGGCAGGCGCAGGTCGAGTCGGAGCAGGGCGACGAACATGGCAGGAGGATGGCCCGGGGACCGGGCGCCAAACGCCGGGGCCCCGGGCCGTCGGGTTACCGTGGGATCTCGACCATCTCGTAGGCCTCGATCTGGTCGGCCTCGTGGATGTCCTGGAAGTTGTCCAGGCCGATGCCGCACTCGTAGCCGGCCGCGACCGTGCGGGCGTCGTCCTTGAAGCGGCGCAGCGAGCCGATGCGCCCGTCGTAGACGACCACGCCGTCGCGGACCAGCCGGGCCTTGGACCCCCGGGTGATCTCACCCGAGGTGACGTACGACCCGGCGACCACGCCGATCCGCGGCACCCGGAAGGTCTGGCGGACCTCGGCGGTGCCGGTCTGGCGCTCCTCGAACTCGGGGGCGAGCAGGCCCTTGAGGGCCTTCTCGATGTCCTCCACCACCTGGTAGATGACCGAGTAGAGGCGGATGTCGACGCCCTCGCGGTTGGCAAGGTCGCGCGCCGCCGGGGTGGGCCGCACCGAGAAGCCGATGATGATCGCCCCGGCCACCGCGGCCAGGCTGACGTCGTCCTCGGTGATGGCGCCGGCCGCCTTGTGGAGCACCCGCAGCCGGACCTCGGGGATCTCGATCCGGCCCAGCGCGTCGTCGATGGCCTCGACCGAGCCCATCACGTCGGCCTTGATGATCAGCGGCAGCTCCTGGAGCTGGCCCTCGCGGATCCTGGCGAACAGGTCCTCCAGGCGTGGGGCCCGGCTGGTGGCGATGGCCGCCTGACGCTGGCGGGCCTCCCTGGTCTGGGAGATCCCGCGGGCGATGCGCTCGTCGGTGACCGCCCTGACCTCGTCGCCGGCGCTCGGCGGGGCCGAGAGGCCGATGACCACCACCGGCTGGGCCGGGACGGCGGCCTCGACCTCCTTGCCGTTCTCGTCGAACATGGCCCGGACCCGCCCGAAGGCGGTCCCGGCGGCCACCGCGTCCCCGACGTGCAGGGTGCCCCGGCGGACCAGGATGGTCGCCACCGGGCCGCGGCCCTTGTCCAGGTGGGCCTCGATGACCGAGCCCTGGGCGCGCCGGTCGGGGTTGGCCTTGAGGTTCAGCTCGACGTCGGCGACCAGCAGGATGGTCTCGACAAGGGTGTCGAGGTTCTGCTGGGTCTTGGCCGACACGTCCACGAACTGGGTCTTGCCGCCGTACTCCTCCGCCACCAGGTCGTACTCGGTCAGCTGCTGGCGGACCTTGGCCGGGTTGGCGTCCTCCTTGTCGACCTTGTTCACCGCCACCACGATCGGCACCCCGGCCGCCTTGGCGTGGTTGATCGCCTCAACGGTCTGGGGCATGACCCCGTCGTCGGCGGCGACCACCAGCACGGCCACGTCGGTGACGGCCGCGCCCCGAGCACGCATGGCGGTGAACGCCTCGTGGCCCGGGGTGTCGATGAAGGTCACCAGCCGGCCGTCGGCGCCGGCCCTGACCTGGTAGGCACCGATGTGCTGGGTGATGCCACCGGCCTCGCGGGCGACCACGTCGGTGTTGCGGATGGCGTCGAGCAGCTTGGTCTTGCCGTGGTCGACGTGACCCATGACGGTCACCACCGGCGGGCGGGGACGCAGGTCCTCGTCGCGGTCGGCCTCGGTGTCCTCCCAGCCCTCGATCTCCTGGAGGGCGTCGGCCTCGCTCGGGTCGACGACCTCGATCCGGGCCCCGATCTCCTCGGCCAGCAGGGCCACCGCCTCGTCGGACATCGACTGGGTGGCGGTGAGCATCTCGCCCATCTGCATGAGCACGCGGATCAGGTCCCCGGCGGGCTGGCCGAGCCGGTCGGCCAGGTCCTGCACGGTGACCCCGCGCGGGACCCGAACCAGACCCTCGACCGAGATGTCGGGGTTGGCCTCGATGGTCGGGGCGCCCATGGCCTCGAACTCTTCACGGCGACGCCCGCCGCGGCGCTTCTTGGGACGCCCGCGGCCTCCGAAGCGGCTGCCACCGGGACGACCGAGACCGCCACCGGGACCACCGGGGCGACCACCGAAGCCGGGACGGCCACCGCCGCCACCCGGGCCGCCGGGACGGCCACCGCCGCCACCGGGACCACCGGGACGACCACCGACGCCAGGACGGCCGGTCCCGCCGCCGGGAGCACCCGGACCGCTGCCGTAGCCGCCGGGACGGCCGGCGCCGCCACCGGGACCACCGGGGCGGCCCTGTCCGGGCTGTCCACCGCGCACGCCGGGCTGGCCGGGACCGCCGGGGCGGCCACCCTGACCCATGCCGGGTCGACCGCCGGCCCCTGGCGGGCCCTGGCGCTGGCCCATGCCTGGACGCCCAGCGCCCGGCGGGGCCGGGCGGGCGCCCGGGGGCAGCGGGCGGCCGCCGGGCCCGACCGGACGGGCACCTGGCGGAAGCGGACGGCCGTCACGGCCGACGGGCCGGGCGCCGGGCGGCAGCGGCCGCGCTCCAGGGGGGAGCGGGCGCACGCCCGGCGG
Organism: Actinomycetes bacterium; assembly: GCA_030152105.1. Next base: position 6,442 of record JASLIH010000429.1, on the reverse strand, counting down.
AAGCGGACGAACCCCGGGCGGCAGCGGCTTGCCGTCGCGGCCAATGGGCCGCGCGCCCGGGGGAAGCGGACGGACACCCGGAGGCAGCGGCCGCGCCCCGGGCGGGAGCGGACGAACCCCGGGCGGCAGCGGCTTGCCGTCGCGACCCACAGGTCGCGGCTGCCCTGGCTGCCCAGGTCGCGGCTGACCGGCGCCCGGCTGCCCAGGGCGGGCCTGACCGGCACCCGGCTGTCCCGGGCGCTGGCCGGCACCGGGCTGGCCCGGACGTGGCTGACCGGCGCCTGGCTGCGCGGGGCGGCTCTGTCCGGCACCCGGCTGCTCGGCGCCCGACTGGCCCGCGCCCGGCTGGGCGGGTCGCGCCTGTCCGGCCTCGGACTGCCCAGAACGGGCCTGGCCTGCCGACGCTTCCTGGCCGGCGCCAGCGCCGGCGGTACGAGCCTGCGCGGGACGGTCGCCCTGGTCCTGCCGGGACTGGCCGGTCCGCGCCGGGCGGCCTCCGCCTGCCGACGAACGCAGCTTGTCGGCCACGTCCTGGGTCACCGTCGACGAATGGCTCTTGGCCTCCACCCCCATGGAGGACAGCTTGGCAAGCAGGTCCTTGGACGGGACCCCAAGCTCTTTGGCGATCTCATACACCCGCGGGTTGCTCAACCAGATCTCACTTCCTCGTCATCGCTCGAGTGGGAGGGCCGACTGGCCAGCGCGACCCGCTCGCTCAACATTCGGTTCTTCAGTGCCTCGACGGCGGCGCTGGCCGCCACCGTGTCGGTCACCTTCAGGGCTCGTTGGATGCTGCGCCGCCGCACCGCCATGTCCAGGCACTCTGGCTGCCCGCACAGATAGGCGCCACGACCGGCCGCCTTCCCGGTCGGGTCGTAGGTGACCGTCCCGGCCGGCGAACGCACGATCCGATGGAGGGTACGCTTCGCGGTCGTCGCCCGGCACACCACACAGGTCCGCTGCGGCGTTCGGCTCGCACCGGCCCGCCGCGTGGCCGCATTGGCATCTCGTTGCCGAGTCGTCGCCTGGACGCTCGCACGCCCGGACTCCGCCTCATCACCTGCAACGCCTGGTGACCGCTTGCGCATTCCCACCTCCTCCACCGTTCGCATCATGCCCGCCTCCCGCTCGTCAGCGCCGCTGGCCCTGGCTCGCCTGCTCGGCGGCCTGGCTCTCGCTCACGATGTCGATCCGCCAGCCGGTCAGCCTTGCCGCCAAGCGGGCATTCTGCCCCTCCTTGCCGATGGCGAGCGAGAGCTGGTAGTCGGGGACCACCACGTGCGCGGTCCGCTCCTGCTCGTCGATCTGCACGCTCTTCACCTTGGCCGGCGAGAGCGCCTCGGCCACGAACTGGGCCGCGTCCTCCGACCAGGACACGATGTCGATCTTCTCACCGCGCAGCTCGTTGACCACCATGCGCACCCGCGACCCGCGGGCCCCGACGCAGGCGCCCTTGGGGTCGACCCCGGGCTCGTGGCTGCGGACGGCGATCTTGGTCCGGTGCCCCGGCTCCCGGGCGACGTTGGTGATCTCGACGATGCCCTCGGCGATCTCGGGCACCTCCAGCTCGAACAGGCGCTTGATCAGGTTGGGGTGGGTCCGCGACACCACCACCCGCAGCCCTCTGGCCGACCGGACGACGTCGGTCACGTACACCTTCAGCCGGTCGTTGTGCTGGTAGTGCTCGCTCGGCACCTGCTCGGAATGGGGCAGGTCGGCCTCGATCTTGCCCAGGTCGACCGAGATGTGGCGCTGGTCGCGCTGCTGCACGATGCCGGTGACGATGTCGCCGACGCGCCCCTCGTACTCGCCGAAGGTCACGTCGCGCTCGGCCTCCCGCAGGCGCTGCATGATCACCTGCTTGGCGGTGACCGCGGCGATCCGGCCGAAGTCGGAGGGGGTGTCCTCCCACTCGCGGATGACCTGCTCCTCGTCGTCCAGCTCCTGGGCGAACACGGTCACGTCGCCGCTGTCGCGGTCCACCACCACCCGCGCCCCCTCGGGCGCGTTGGGCTGGCGCTTGTAGGCGGCGGCAAGGGCGCTCTCGAGCGCGCTGATGACCGTCTCGAGTGCGATGCCCTTCTCACGCTCGAGGAAGCGCAGCTCGTCGATCGGGATCTTCACGTCGCCGTCCTCTCATTGCTGGTGGCTCCTGGTCGGGTGCGGTTGCGCGTCACCACGGCAACACCACCTTCCCCTGAACCACCTCGGACAGCGGGATCCTCACCTGGCTGCCGTCCACCTCCAGGGTGACCGCCTCGTCGTCGGCGTCGACGACCACACCCTGCACCGGTGTCTCGCCGGCGACGCCCTCGGCGGTGTCCGCCGACCCGCCCCGGACGATGCTGACCTCGTGACCGCGCTGGCGGCGGAAGTCCCGGCGGGTCTGGAGCGGACGCGAGAGCCCGGGAGTGCTCACCTCGAGGGTGTAGCTGCCGGCGACCGGGTCGTCCTGGTCGAGCGCGCGCGACAGGTCCTTGGAGACCACCTCGACGACGTCGGCCTCGACCGGCTCCTCGGCGTCGATGATCACGCTCAGCACCCGCCCGCGGCCCTGGCCGCGGAGGGCCAGCTCCAGCACCTCGACCCCGTGGCCGGTGGCCACCCGGTCGGCCAGCTCTTGGACATGCGAAGGAAGCGCCGTCACGCTCACCGACCTCCCTCACATGTCGCGCGTTGCTGCTCGCCCTCTCGGTAGCGGCACCATTCCACCTCGTCGCCGCGCCGCCGGCCCCCTGACAACACAGAAGTGGGCGCAATGCCCACTTCGCTCCTCACCGGTGCCTGACCTGGCAACAGGCCGGACGGCCATACGTCAACAGGGTGCAAGATAGCACTCGTGACGCCAACCAGCAACCAATTTGACGGCCCTGGCCTGCGCATTTACCCCTCCCCCACCCACCCCTCCGGCCGCGCTTCACCCGCCCCGGAGTCTCCCTCAGCGGATCGGCCCGGCGGGCTGTAGAGAACCTGCACGAGGGTCGGCGGCCGACGCGACCGGACGAGGAACCCTCGACCGGGAGGAAGGTGGGCCGCCTTCTGACCGCCGAGGAGCGGTCCCTCGCCGGGATCGCCACTCAGAACCAGCCCCGGCCCCCCGAGCTCCCGGAGCCGCTGGAAGACCGGTTCGAACGCCGCCCTGGCGGCCCCGGCGACCCGGCGACCCAGAACCAGATGCAACCCCAGCTCGCGGCCCAGCCCGAGCAGGTCCAGCAGCGGAAGCAGCAGGCTCCCGGCCGAGGCCGGCAGGAGATCGTCGTCGTCGACCAGCACGACATACCGCGGCCCCCGACCCACCCCGACCGGCCCGGCCAGGCGGGGACGCGGCCTCGAGGGCGAGCTCCGGGACCCGTTCGGCGACGCCACGAGCTGGTCGGGCAGCCGGGCCGGCGCCACGGGCCCGAGTGAGAGGATGTGGTCGGCCGGGGTGCGGTCGGTCAGCTCGCGGTGCAGGTGCTCCACCGTCTGGGCGACCGTTGCCGGGGTGCAGGCGTAGCCGGCCAGGTTCGGCAGCGCGGTCAGGTCGAGCAGTCCCCGTCGCAGGTCGACGACCAGCAGGGCGACCTCCTCGGGCGGATATCGGGCGGCCAGTTGCCTGGCGATGAGCCGGAGCAGGCTGGTCTTGCCGCACTCGGCGTCACCAAGGACGAGCAGGTGCGGCGACCTCTCGAACAGGTCGAGCCGGACCAGTTCCAGGCGATGCTCCTCGACGGCGAACGGCAGCCCGGCCGGTGCTCCGTCGGCGGCTGGGTCGGCGGTCCTCAGGACCGACTCCCCGATCAGCGTGGGCAGGAGCCGGAGCGGGGGGGCGACCGTGCCGCCGCGGCTCGCCATGGCACGGCCGAGGATGGCGCCCGCCGGGCCGGGGAGGGCGGCCTGGAACTGGAGGCCGGCCCGGGTGAGGCCGCGGCCCGGCACCATGGGCAGGGCCGCGGCCGCCGACCGGCCGAGCTCGGACTCCAGCGGGTCGTTGAGTCGAAGCTCGAGGCGGCCGCCGAGGTTCTCGCGGAGGCCGGGCCGCAGCTCGGCCCAGCGGTTGGCGGCCAGGACGAGGTGGACGCCGTAGCGCAGACCCGAAGCGGCCAGCTCGGTGACCTCGGCCTCCAGCTCGGGCAGCGCATGGACGAACGCCGCCCAGTCGTCGATCAGCAGGAACACCTCTCCGAAGCCGCCGAGGTCGAGACCCTCCCGGCGAAGCTCATGCCAGGCGGCCATCGAGTCGACGCCCAGGTCCTGGAAGCGCCGTTCGCGCTCGAGGATCGCGGACCGCAGCTCACGGACCAGGCGGTGGGCCCGCTCGGCATCGCGGGGCCCGCACACGGCCCCGACGTGCGGCAGGTCGCGCAGTCGATGGAGGAGCCCGCCGCCGAGGTCCACGGCGTAGGCCTGCACCTCGTCGGGCGGGCAGCGGGCGGCCAGGGCAGCCACGACCGTGCAGAGCAACGTGCTCTTGCCGGTCCTCGGCGCCCCGACCACCGCCAGGTGCCCGGCGCTTCCCGAAAGGTCCAGGACCAGCGGCTCCTGCGCCTGTTCGTGCGGCCGGTCAACCACCCCGACCGGCACCCGGAGCCAGCCCGGCTCCGCGTCGCGCAGCAGCGGACCCAGAGCGACCTCCGCGGCGAGTGGCGGAAGCCACACCTGATGGACCGGCCGGCCGGTTCCCGCCAGACGGCCGACCAGGTCCTCGAGGTCGGTCAGGCCGGCCGCCCCGGGCTGACCAGGCTGTGTGGAGACGAGGGCGGCGGTGAAGGGGACGGGCGAGGACGCGTCCACCTTGATCAGGGCCGAGCCGGGGGCTGCGGGCAGGTGGTAGGCGTCGGGGACGCCGAGGACCGCGGTGGACTCGGCGGCGCTGAAGGTGCGGAGGCAGATCCGGAACCGGAGGTGGCTGTCGAGGCCGCGCAGGCGGCCCTCGTCGAGGCGTTGCGAGGCGAGCAGAAGGTGCATGCCGAGGCTGCGCCCGACCCGGCCGATGGCGCTGAACAGGTCCAGGAACTCGGGGCGGGCGGTCAGCAGCTCGCCGAACTCGTCCACCACGATGAGCAGCCAGGGCAACGGCTCCAGCCGTGGGTCGGTCGCGCGACGCGCCGTGTAGGCACGCAGGTCGGGCTGGTTGCCGGCCAGGTGGAGGAGCCGCTGGCGCCTGGCCAGCTCGCCCTGGAGGGCGGCCAGGGCCCGGTCGACCATCGACAGGTCGGACTGCAGGTTGGTGATGAGGCCCGCGACCTGCGGGAGCGGGGCCAGGTCGGCGAAGGCGGCGCCGCCCTTGAAGTCGACCAGCACGAAGGCGAGCTGGTCGGGCGGGTGGGTGGCGGCCAGACCGGCGACGACCGTGCGCAGCAGCTCGCTCTTGCCCGAACCTGTGGCCCCGACCACCAGCCCGTGCGGCCCGATGCCGTCCTCGGCCGCCTCCTTGAGATCCAGCAGGACCGGATCCCCACGCACGGTGACCCCGACCGGCACCCTGAGCAGCTCGGATCGAGGACGCGGTCGCACCCCGTCACCAGGTCCGTCCGGTCGGTCGAGAAGGTCGAAGAGGCGGACGGCACCTGCGCGCGGTGCTGTCGAGGGTGGGGGCTCGAGCCGGAGTGGGGCCATGCGACGGGCGAGGGCCTCGCAGAGGGGAAGGCCCGCGGTGTCGGTCCGGATGCCGTTGACCCGGTGGCCGCCCGGGGTGGTCTCCTGGAGGGTGGCGAAGCCATCGTCGTCGAGGCGAACGCGCATCGAGATCTCGGACGGCTCGCCGGCGGTGGCCTCGGCCAGCCAGATGACGGTGACCCCGACCGCCGCTGAGCGTTGGAGCAGCTCCGCGACCCTCACCTCCCCGCCGTGCCCCGACGGTGCGCCGCTCCCCGGCCTCGCCGGCGAAGGGTCGCCACCCTGGCCCGGCTCGGTTCGGTCGAGGATCGCGACGAGATACGGACTGGCGTCGGCGCGGGCACCGGTCCACAGCGAGGCTGAGGGCTGGCCGCCGGCGGTGGTCGGGTCGCGGGCGTGGGGCAGCGAGGTCGTCCACTCCCACGCGGGGCGGGCTCTGGGGGGATGGACCACCTCGATCCTGAGGTCGTCGGGAGCGTGGAAGGTGGCGAGCTCGCACAGCAGCGAACGGGCGAGGGCGCGCGTGCCGGCCGGTGGCCCGGTCAGGGCGAGGACGCCGAGCTGGCGGAGCGGGACGACCACCGGGGCGCCGGGGAGCCAGGCCGTTCGGCGGACGACCTCCTCCGCCGCTTGCAGCAGCTCCGGGTCGTGCTCCACAAGGGGGCCGCCGGCGGTGTCGAGGCGGGCCCTGGCGGCGAGGGGCGCCGGGCCGCGGCCGACCCGCACCGTGAGGAAGTCGGCGTCGGCGGGGCGACGCTCCCAGAGGCGGTCGGTCTTGTCGACGATGGCCCAGAGCGCCGGCGGGTCTGGGTGGAGGTGCTCGGCGACGGCGAGCTGGGTGGCG
>JASLIH010000384.1 GCA_030152105.1 Actinomycetes bacterium | reverse complement strand
CCTTCTCCGAGCTGCTCGACGAGGAGTGGACCGACCGCCTCCGCGCCGACCTCAAGTGGCTGGCCGACCTGCTCGGCCAGGTCAGGGACACCGACGTGCTGCTGGAGCGGCTCTCCGGCCACCTGGCCGGCCTCCCGCCCGGCGACCAGAAGGCCGGCCGGCGGCTGCTGGCGATGCTGAACGAGCAGCGCGACCAGGCCCGCCGGCGGCTGCTCGGCGCCATGGGCACCGAGAAGTACGTCGAGCTGCTCGAGGACCTGGTCGCGGCCGCGGCCGCGCCGGCCCTGCTCCCCGGGGCCGACCGCCCGGCCGACGAGGTGATGCCGCCGCTGGTCCGCAAACCGTGGAAGAGGCTGCGCAAGGAGGTCCGCAAGGCGGGCGACGACCCGCCCGACGAGGAGCTCCACAAGATCAGGATCCGGGCCAAGCGGGCCCGGTACGCCGCCGAGGCGGTCGAGCCGGTCTTCGGCGAGTCGGCGGAGAACTTCGCCGACGCCGTGGCCGATATCCAGAGCGTCCTCGGCGACCATCAGGACGCGGTCGTCGGCGAGGCCTGGCTGCGCGAGGCCGCCAGCGCCTCCAGGCGCGACGTCGCCCTGGTCGCCGGCATGCTGATCGCCGCCGAGCGGGCCGCCGCGGCCACCACCCGCGACAGCTGGCGCGCGGTCTGGGAGGCCGCCGACCGCAAGCAGCTGCGCGCCTGGCTCGGCTAGCCGCCGGCCGGCTTCACGGGCGTGGTCGAATAGCGGGGTGGACGGCGACCGGCGCGAGCCCGACTACCGCTTCTCCCTGGCCAACGAGCGGACCCTGCTGGCCTGGGTGCGGACCTCCCTCGCCCTCGACGTCGCCGGCCTCGGGGTGGTCCGGTTCGCCCCGCCGCTCGGTATCCCGGGCGGCCGCGAGCTCGTCGGCGGCGTCCTGGTCCTCCTCGGCGCGGCCACCGCCTGGAGCGGCTACCGCCGCTTCCTGGCCACCGACCACGCCATCCGCGCCGGCGCCCCGATCCCGGCCCACGCCGCCCCCCGCATCCTGGCCGCCGCTCTGGCCGCCATCTCCGTGGTCGTCCTGGCCCTGCTGGTCATCGACCAGCTCCGCTGAGCGGTCCCGGATCAGCCAGTGTGTCGAGGAGGTCGGGGAGGCGCCGTGGGTGGCGAGCCAGCCAGGTCCGTGCTTCCCCGAGCACGACATCGTCGTTGAGGTTGCTGCCCCGCCAGGCACGTTCCCATTGGAACGGCTCCAGCCATCCGCCACGGAACCCGTCAGCCAGCGCGGCCACCAGCCGCTGCTGGGCCGGGCTGAGCCGGGCGATCAGTGAGGCCAGCTGCCCGAGCTCGGCCTCGTCAACCGTTGCTAGCCGGTGCATACCGCCTTCTTCTCAGTTGGGTGATGTCGGTCGGCCGTGGATGCTGGGACGGTTTTCGACCGGCCGCCGCCAGGTCTTGATCGCGGCGGTGGCGCCGATCGGTGATGCCATCAGATGTTCATCTTCGGGCCACCCGGCCGAGCTCCTCCGTGTCGTGTGGGGCTGGCGACGGGTCAGGCCGCGGGGGGCGGCGGGGGCCCCGCGACCGGGAGGGCCACCGTGAACGTGGACCCGCGGCCGAGCTCGCTGTCGACGCGGACGGTGCCGCCGTGGGCCTCGGCGACGTGGCGGACGATGGCCAGGCCGAGACCGGTCCCGCCGGTCTGGCGGGTCCTGGCCTTGTCGACCCGGTAGAAGCGCTCGAAGACCCGGGAAAGCTCCCCGGCCGGGATGCCCTGCCCGGTGTCGTGCACCTGGAGCACGGCCCGGCTCTCGGCGGCGTTCAGGCGGACGCAGACGGCTCCCTTGGCCGGGGTGTAGCGCAGGGCGTTGTCGATCAGGTTGGACAGCAGCAGCCCGAGCTGGGCGCGGTCGCCCCGCAGGGCGACGCCAGGCTCCACCTCGGTGCTGAGCTTGATGCGCCGCTCCTCGGCCCGGTCGGCATAGCCGCCGACCACCTCCTTGACCAGCCCGACCAGGTCGACGGGCTCCACGTCCAGGGCCCCCCGCTCGACCCGGGACAGGTCGAGCAGGTCCCTGGTCAGGAGGTCCAGGCGCTCGGCCTCACGGCCGATCCGCTCGGCGAAGCGGCGCCCGGCCTCCGGGTCGTCGGGCAGGGCGGTCAGCAGGGTCTCGGCCAGGGCTCTAACTGCCGCCACCGGCGTCTTGAGCTCGTGGGAGGCGTTGGCCACGAAGTCGCGTCGCAGCACCTCGAGGCGGCGGCGCTGGGTGATGTCGGTCATCGTGACGACGATCCGCCCGGTGGGGCCGCGGTCGGCCAGCGGGAAGGCGCGCAGTGCCAGGGTCCGGGGCTCGGGGAACACCAGGGTCAGGTTGCCGACAACCGGCGCTCTGGCCTCGGCCGCCTGCTCGGCCAGGGCGCTGACCTGGGGCACACCGAGCACCCGCTTGAGCGGGAGCCCCGGCCGCAGGTCGTCCGGCAGTCCGAACCAGGATCGGGCGGCTGGGTTGGCGATCAGCAGCCGGCCGGCCCCGTCCAGCAGCAGCACCCCGTCGTCGAGGGCGTCCAGGATCTGGCCGGCCCGGTCGCGCCCCTCGGTCAGCTCCTCCAACCGCTCGTGCAGCCGGGTGGTGATCGCGCCGAGCTCGTTGGTCAGCCCCGGCAGGTCGTCCCGCTCGGTCCAGCGCCAGCTGGGAAGGGTCGTCCCGGCCAGGCGGCGGACCGCCCTGCGCAGGGCCGCGACCCGCCGGTCGGCGGCCCGGGCGGCGAAGAAGGCGACGACCACGCCGAGCACCACCAGACCGACCCCAATCTCGATCAGGGTGGAGGTGGGCACGGTCGTCGATCGCTCCTAGGTGCGCTAGTTATCCTCGACCCCGGCCCGGACCGCCTTGGAGGGGACGAGCTCCTTGACCTCGCCAGTGACGATGAAGACCACCTGCTCGCCGATGTCGACCGAGTGGTCGCCGAGCCGTTCCAGGTAGCGGGCGACCAGCACCATGCGGCTGGCCCACTCCAGGGTCCGATCGTCGGTCGCGGCCCGCTCGATCTGGCGGAACACCTCACTGTTCAAGCGGTCCAGCGGCTGGTCGAGGATGGGCAGCCGCTCGGCCAGCTCCAAGTCGCGCCGGGCGAAGCAGGTCATGGCCGCGGCCACCATCCGCTGGGCCTGGCCGCCCATCTCGACCAGGGTGGCCTGGATCTCGGGGACGGGCGGGTAGTCCTTGGTGATGCGGACGAACTTGGCCATGTTCACGCACAGGTCGCCCATCCGCTCGATGTGGGAGTTGATGTGCAGCACGCCGGCCACCAGGCGGAGATCTCTGGCCACCGGGGCCTGGAGGGCCAGGGTGCGCAGGATCTCCTGCTCGACCTCGACATAGGCCCGGTCGATCTGGTCGTCGCGGACGATGACCTCGTCGGCCAGGGTGGTGTCGAAGCTGGCCAGCGCCTCCAGCGTCCGGTCGAGCTGGGTCTGGACGAGCTGGCCCATCTGGAGCAGCTTCGCCTCGAGCCCTTCGAGGCGTTGTTCGAAGGTCGTGCGCACTCAGAACCCCCTCGGCCCCGTGGTCGGGCTCGTGTGTTCGTCGAGGTCATCGTACCCGCAGGTCGAACAGCCGGAGGTCGGGGAGGTGGACGACAGGGAAACGGATAGTGAAGGTTTCCTATCCGTCGTTGCCGGGGCGCCGCCGGAGTGGAATGTTTGGCCCATGCCGAAGGTCATGGTGGTCGACGACGAGGAGTCGCTGCTCGAGGCGATCCGCTACGCGCTGTCGCGCGAGGGCATCGAGGTGGTGACGGCCTCCGACGGTGGTGAGGCCATGCGCGACTTCGAGGCCGAGCGGCCCGACCTGGTGGTGCTCGACCTGATGCTCCCCACGCTCAACGGCTGGGATGTCTGCCGCCGGATCCGGGCCACCAGCCAGGTGCCGATTCTGATGCTCACCGCGCGTGACGCCGAGGTCGACCGGGTGGTCGGGCTCGAGATGGGCGCCGACGACTACGTCACCAAGCCGTTCTCCCTGCGTGAGCTGGTGGCCAGGGTGCGCGCTCTGCTGCGGCGGGCCGGCACGGCCACCGACGGGCCGCGCCCGGAGACGGCGGTGCTCGAGGCGGGCGGCATCCGCCTTGACCAGGAGCGCCACGAGGTCAGCGTCAGAGGGGCGCAGGTCAGCCTGCCCCTCAAGGAGTTCGAGCTGCTCGAGATCCTGATGGAGAACCGCAACCGGGTCCTGCCCCGCCAGACCCTGATCGACCGGGTGTGGGGGTACGACTACGTCGGCGATACCAAGACCTTGGACGTGCATGTGAAGCGGCTGCGGGCCCGGGTCGAGCAGGACCGCCACGACCCCCGGCTGATCGTGACTGTCCGAGGCGTGGGCTACCGCTTCGACGGCTAGGGCGCGGCAGGGCGGCCACGGTCCGTTCACCTTAGCCCTAAGACCAAGGTTCCCATCCCGTTCACCTCCTGTTCATCTCCCGTCGTCTGGCGCGTCAGCGTCCGCCCGTACCGTCGCTCCGGTTATGACAAATCCCAGGAGGAATACACGTATGACGGAACGGATGCGGCGCCGCGGCTGGCTGCTCGGCCTGACGCTCGCGCTCGCCCTGGTCGCGGCCGCGTGCGGCGGTGCCGACGATGCCGGCGGCAGCTCGAGTGGGGGATCCGGCCTCTCCGGCAAGATCGTCGTCGACGGGTCCTCGACGGTGGCCCCGATCTCGGAGGCCATCACCGAGGAGTTCCGCAAGGAGCAGCCGAACGTCGACGTCACCGTCGGCACCTCCGGCACCGGCGGCGGGTTCACCAAGTTCTGCAACGGCGAGACCGACATCTCGGACGCCTCCCGGGCCATCAAGGACGAGGAGAAGCAGGCCTGCGAGGCCAAGGGCATCAAGTACCAGGAGTTCCGCGTCGGCCTGGACGGCCTGGCAGTGGTCACCTCGGCCAAGAACCAGTTCGTGGACACCCTGACCTTCAAGCAGCTGGCCGAGATCTTCAAGGACGGCGGCGCCACGACCTGGAACCAGGTCGACCCCAAGTTCCCCAACGAGAAGATCGCCATCTTCGCCCCGGACACCGAGTCGGGCACCTACGACTTCTTCAACGAAAAGGTCCTCGGCGACCCGGCCGACGGCGGGCTGAAGCCGCGCAGCGACTACACCGCCTCCTCTGACGACAACACCCTCGTCCAGGGCATCGAGGGCCAGGCCAACTCCTGGGGCTACTTCGGGTTCGCCTACTACCAGAACAACAAGCAGGGCCTGAAGGACATCAAGGTCGCCGAGAAGGGGACCACGGGCATCTCGCCCAACACCGAGACCATCACCTCCGGCGAGTACCCCCTGTCGCGCCCGCTGTTCATCTACGTCAAGGAAGACTCGCTCAAGAAGCCAGAGGTCGGGCAGTACGTGAAGTTCTACCTGGAGCAGACGCCGCAGCTCATCGCCGATATCGGCTACGTGGCCGCGCCCCCGGACGACTACGCCCAGGGCCTCTCCAAGCTGCAGCCCTTCCTGGCCACGAGCTAACTGGTGAGTATCCCCGCACGCAAAGCCCGCATGGGCGAACGGGTCATCATCAATGCCCTGTTCGCCTGTGCGGTGCTGTCGATCGCGGTGACCGTCGGCATCGTCGCCGTGCTGCTGTTCGACACCGTCGAGTTCTTCCGCGAATCGAGCCTGGTCGACTTCCTCACCGGGACGGTCTGGGCTCCCGGCCAGGGCGGTGGCGAGGGCGGCCAGTACGGGGTGTGGCCGCTGATCAACGGCACCTTGATGATCGGCCTCGGCTCGATCGTGGTCGGCCTGCCTCTCGGGGTGCTGACCGCGATCTACCTGTCCGAGTATGCCAACCCGCGGGTCCGGGGCGTGCTCAAGCCGACCCTGGAGATCCTGGCCGGTATCCCCACCGTGATCGTCGGCTACTTCGCCCTCCAGTTCATCACTCCCAGCCTGCTGCGCCCGATCTTCGGCGACGACCGGGTGTTCGTGTTCAACGCCGCCGCGGGTTCGATCGCAGTGGGTCTGATGATCCTGCCGATCATCGCCTCGATCAGCGAGGACGCCATGCGCTCGGTGCCGGCCTCGCTGCGCGAGGCCGCCTTCGGGCTGGGTTCGACCAAGCGCCAGGTCAGCCTCCGGGTGGTCGTGCCGGCCGCGCTCTCAGGGATAGCCGCCTCGGTGATCCTCGCCTTCTCCCGGGCGGTCGGGGAGACGATGGCCGTCACCATCGCCGCCGGCAACAGCCCCAAGATCACCTTTGACTACTTCACCTCGATCCAGACGCTGACTGCCGCGATCGCCCAGACTGTGAGCGGCGAGGCCGCGGCGGGGACGGTCCGCTACAACGCCCTGTTCGCCCTCGGACTGACCCTGTTCGTGATCACGCTGACCATGAACCTGATCTCGATCCGCATCGTCCGCCGCTTCCGGCAGGTGTATTCGTGACCGCCTCCGCCGCAGGGGCCCTCGCGCCTTCCAGGCTGCGGCGGGGAGCGACCCGGAGCGGTCTCACGATCCTGGTCGACACGGCCTTCTCGGTCCTGCTGTTCGTCGGCACCATCGTCGGGGTGATCGCGCTGGCCACCCTGATCTGGACCATCTTCGACAACGGCTGGGTCCGCCTCATGGCCGACCCGGTGGCCTTCCTGAGCAACTACGTCTCCCGGCTCCCGGCCCGGGCCGGGATCAGGGCGGCCCTGGTCGGCTCCGCCTACCTGATGGTCCTGACGGCGCTGTTCTGCTTCCCGGTAGGCGTCGGCGCCGCCATCTACCTGGAGGAGTTCGCGCCCCGCAACCGGGTGACGAACTTCGTCGAGGCCAACATCTCCAACCTGGCCGGGGTTCCCTCGGTCGTCTACGGCCTGCTGGGGCTGGGAATCTTCGCCCGCTTCCTGCGCTTGGGGCCGAGCCTGCTGGCCGGTGCCCTGACGCTGGCCGTGATGAGCCTGCCGGTGATCATCGTGGCCGCCCGCGAAGCGATCCGGGCCGTGCCCGACGGCATACGGCTCGGCGCCTACGCCCTGGGCGCCACCAAGTGGCAGACGGTGCGCCGCCAGGTCCTGCCCGCGGCCATGCCGGGCACCCTGACCGGCACCATCCTCGCCCTCTCCCGTGCCATCGGGGAGACGGCGCCCCTGCTGGTCATCGGCCTGCCGATCGTCATCTTCAGCCTTCCCAACGACCTCCGCGACCCGGTGTCGGCCCTGCCCCTGCTGATCTTCGACTGGACAAGCCGGCCCCAGCCGGCCTTCGCCGAGGCCGCCGCCGCGGCCAGCATCGTCCTGCTGGCGCTGTTGCTGGCGATGAACGCGGTTGCGATCTTCCTCCGGAACCGATACACGATTCGGTGGTGACCCCGATGGCACAAGGACGGACCCAGGTGAGCCAGGACGAGGACCAGCGCCAGAGCCAGCGGGAGACCCGCATCGCGGACGTGGCCAAGGCCCGTGGCGTCGTTGGAGGCGCCCCGGCCGAGGCGGTGTTCCGGCTCGACGACGTGCACGTCCACTACGGCACGTTCCTCGCCCTGCGCGGCGTCAACCTGGAGATCGGCCGGAACGAGATCACCGCCTTCATCGGCCCGTCCGGGTGTGGCAAGAGCACCCTCATCCGCTGCCTGAACCGCATGAACGACCTGATCCCGGGGGCTCGGGTCGAGGGCAAGATCGACTACCACGGCCAGGACCTGTACGGCGACGGCGTCGACCCGGTCGAGGTCCGCCGGCGCATCGGCATGGTGTTCCAGAAGCCCAACCCGTTCCCCAAGTCGATCTACGAGAACGTCGCCTTCGGCCCCAAGGTCACCGGCATGCAGCCCCAGAGCATGGACGACCTGGTCGAGCGATCCCTGCGTGACGCCGCCCTATGGGATGAGGTCAAGGACAAGCTCAAGCAGAATGCCCTGTCGCTGTCCGGCGGCCAGCAGCAGCGGCTCTGCATCGCCCGGGCGGTCGCCGTCGCGCCCGACGTGATCCTGATGGACGAGCCCTGCTCGGCCCTCGACCCGGTCTCCACCGGCCGCATCGAGGACCTGATGGAGCAACTCAAGCGGGACTACACGATCGTGATCGTCACCCACAACATGCAGCAGGCGGCCCGCATCTCGGACCGCACGGCGTTCTTCACCGCCGAGGCCGCCGAGGGCAGCGGCGACCGCACCGGCCTGCTGGTCGAGTACGACCGCACCGATACGCTCTTCACCCAGCCGGCCGACAAGCGCACCGAGGACTACGTCACCGGGCGGTTCGGCTAGGCTTGAACGTGTAACCTCTGCGTGCTCCGCAAGGATGGGAGGACGCGTGAAGCTGCGGATCTTTCCCCGCGAAGAGTCGTACTTCGACCTGTTGGACGAGGTGGTGGCCAACCTCGTCGACGCGGCGCGATACCTGCTGGACATGGTCGAGGATTTCGTCGACCCGGAGATGAAGGCCAAGCGCCTGGTCGAGGCTGAGCACGAGGGCGACCGGCTCACCCACGCCATCTACTCCCGGCTCAACACCACCTTCATCACCCCGTTCGACCGCGAGGACATCCACGACCTGGCCGGCCAGCTGGACGACGTGCTCGACGCCATCGAGGCGGCGGCCGAC
This sequence comes from Actinomycetes bacterium, assembly GCA_030152105.1. The sequence goes on along the minus strand of JASLIH010000384.1, from coordinate 5,052 downwards.
ATGCTGGTCCTCCACAAGGTGACCGAGCCGCTGGATGCGGTCGTCGAGCAGGTGCGGCTGATCGACCGGGCGGCCCGGGCGACCGCCGACGGCATCCGCAACCTGCGCGGGCTCAAGCAGGACCCGCTGCGCGACTACCTGATCAACATCAACGAGCTGGAGGACGCGGGCGACCGCCTGTACCGCCGGGCCCGGGCCGACCTCTACAACTTCGACGCCGAGCACCCGGCCCGCTACCTGCTCATCTGGAAGGACATCGTCGAGCAGCTGGAGGAGGCGCTCGACCACTTCGAGCATGTCGCCAACACCGTGGAGACGGTCATCATCAAGCATGCCTGACCTGGCCCTGCTCTCGGTCATCGCCATCGTCCTGCTGGCGCTGGTGTTCGACTTCACCAACGGCTTCCACGACGCCGCCAACTCGATCGCCACCGTGGTCTCGACCCGGGTGCTGACCCCCCGGATGGCGGTCATCTGGGCGGCCACCTTCAACTTCGTGGCCTTCTTCGTGTTCCACACCAAGGTGGCCAACACCGTCGGCAAGACCGTCGACCCGGCGGTGGTCAGCGAGGCGGTCGTCTTCGCCGGGCTGGTCGGGGCCATCGCCTGGAACCTCACCACCTGGTGGCTCGGGCTGCCCACCTCCTCGTCGCACGCGCTGATCGGTGGGTTCGCCGGGGCCGGCGTCGCCAAGGCCGGCTTCAGCGTCCTGAACGCGGCCAGCCTGGAGAAGACCATCCTGTTCATCGCGCTGTCGCCGCTGTTCGGGATGGTCCTCGGGTTCGCGCTCATGCTGGCCAACCTGTGGCTGTTCCGGAAGTCCACCCCGGCCAGGGTGGACGGCCTGTTCCGCCGCCTCCAGCTCGTCTCGGCGGCCGCCTTCAGCCTCGGCCACGGCGGCAACGACGCCCAGAAGACCATGGGCATCATCAGCGCCCTGCTGGTCGGCGCCGGCTACCTCCAGCTTGAGGCGAACGGCGACCTGCCGATCCCGCTCTGGGTGGCGTTCGCCGCCTACACGGCGATCTCGCTGGGGACGCTTTCGGGCGGCTGGCGGATCGTCAAGACCCTCGGCCAGCGGATCACCGCCCTCAAGCCGGTTGGCGGCTTCTCGGCCGAGACCGCCGCCGCCTGCTCGCTGTACCTGGCCACCTTCCTCGGCGTCCCCGTCTCCACCACCCACACCATCACCGGGGCGATCGTCGGCGTCGGCGCGACCCGCCGCCTCTCCGCGGTCCGGTGGGGCGTCGCCGGCCGCATCGTCTGGGCCTGGGTCCTCACCATCCCCGCCGCCGCCACCATCGCCGCCGTCACCTACGCCATCACCGTCTCGAAGCTCGCGGTGGCCGCCCTCATCCTCGTCGCCGTCTTCGTCGCCTTCGTCCTCGCCATCCGCCGCAACCGCCGCGACATCGAAACCGTCGCGCCGGCCGAGCCGGTCGAGCCCGCCGAACCGGTCGAGCCAGCGGGGCGCTGAGGCCGGGGTGCGCCTCGCCGTCCTCGACGTCGGCTCCAACACCGTCCACCTGGTGGTGGTCGACGGCCGGCCCGACGGAAGCTTCATGGTCGTGGCTCGCGAGCGCGACACCCTGCGGCTGGCCGAGGCCGCCTTCCCCTCCATGATCCTGCCTGACGAGGCGGTCGACCGGCTGGTGGCCAGCGTTGCCCGAATGCGGGCGGCGGCCGACGAGCTGCGGGCTGGCGCGATCACCGGTTTCGCCACCTCGGCCATCCGCGAGGCCCGCAACGGCCTGGACGTGCTCGGCCGGGTCCGGGAGGTCACCGGGGTCACCATCAAGGTACTGCCGGGGGTCGAGGAGGCGCGCCTGACCTATCTGGCCGCCCGCCGCTGGACGGCCTTCTCGGCCCGGCGGCTGCTGGTGCTCGACATCGGCGGGGGCAGCCTCGAGGTGGCCGGCGGGGAGGGCGAGCGGCCCGAGCTGGCCGAGAGCCTCCCCCTGGGGGCGACCCGGCTGACCCGCCGGTTCGTCCGCTCCGACCCGGTCCGGCCCGAGGAGCTGGTCGAGCTGCGTGTCCACGCCCTGGCTCTGCTCGGCCCGCTGGCCGACCGGATCAGGGAGGCGCCGTGGGAGGTGACGTGCGCCACGTCCAAGACCTTCCGCAACCTTGGGGAGGTGGCCAGGGCGCTGCCGGGGGCCCCGACCCCGGCGCACGAGTTCGGCTTCGCCGGGGTCGACGGCCAGACCGCACCGACGCTGACCCGGGAGGCCCTCAACGTGGTCGCCGGTTACCTGGCGGGTACCACGGCCCGCGACCGCCGGAGCCTCACCGGCCTCGACAGCCTCCGCGCCGGCAACGTCGTCGCCGGCTCCCAGGTGGCCGCCCTTGTCATGCAGGCGTTCGGGCTGCGCGAGCTGGTGCTCGCCCCGTGGGCGCTGCGCGAGGGGGTGATCCTCGAGACCCTGGGAGAGCTCGGCCCCACATCCGAGGACGAGCCCGGCGCCCCCGACCCCCGGCGCCGCTCGGTGCTGGACTTCGCCAGGCGCCACGCCTGGGACGAGGCCCACTGCCGCCAGGTCACCGCCCTCGCCCTCTCCCTGTTCGACCAGACCACCGCCCTCCACGGCCTCGGCCCGGTCGAGCGTGAGCTGCTGGAGGCGGCCGGGCTGCTCCATGACGTGGGCTACGCCGTCGCCCAGTCGTCGCGGCACAAGCACTCCCTGTACCTCATCCGCAACGCCGGCCTGGACGGCTGGAGTCCCCGTGAGCTGCTGATGATGGCCAACGTGGCCCGCTACCACCGCAAAGCTCTGCCATCCCAGCGCCACGAAGACTATCTGGCCCTCGAGGAGCCGGACCGGCTCGTGGTGCGCCGCCTGGCCGCCCTGCTGCGGGTCGCGGAGGGTCTGGACGCCGACCACTTCCAGGTCGTCGAGGCGGTCGAGGTCGTCGACGAGGGGGCCAGGCTCCGCCTTGAGCTGCGGGCCCGCGACGAACCGGACCTGTGGTCCGCCGGCCAGAACACCGACCTGTTCGAGGCCGAGTTCGGCCGTCCCCTGGTCCCGGTCGCCACCGAGGTCGTGTAGCCCTCTCGCGAGGTATGGTTGGAACCATGCTGAAGGCGACGTTGCTGAAGGCGGCGGGTTCGGCGTTCCTGCAGCGGCAGGTGACCGCGAACCCGATCGCCCGCCGCGTCGCGGGCCGGTTCATCGCCGGCAACACCCTTGACGAGGCCGAGCATGCGATCCGGGCGCTGAACGCCGGCGGGATGTCGGTGGCCCTCGACTTCCTGGGCGAGAACACCGAGTCCGAGGCCCAGGCCCGCGAGTCGACCAGCTCCTATCTGGCCGCCATCGACCGCATCCAGGACCGCGGCATGGACGCCAACATCTCGGTCAAGCTGACCGCCCTGGGCCTCGACATCCGCCGGGAGCTGGCCCTCGAGGAGGCCTCCAAGGTCGCCGCCCGCGGCAAGGAGGTCGGCGCCATGGTCGGCGTCGACATGGAGGCCGCCGTCTACGCCGGCCGCACCCTCGACATCGTCGAGACCCTCAAGCGCGACTACGACAACGTTGGCGTGTGCGTCCAGTCCTACCTCTACCGCAGCCGCGACGACCTGGACCGCCTCAACCGCCTCGGCATCCCGGTCCGTCTGGTCAAGGGCGCCTACCAGGAACCCCCCGAGGTCGCCTACCCCGAGAAGGCGAGCGTCGACCAGGCCTACGCCCGCATGCTCGACGCCCTGCTCCAGCACAACCCCTACCCGATGGTCGCCACCCACGACCCGGCCATGGTCCGCCTCACCAAGACCCTGGTCGGCCGCCACCACCGCGACCGCGAGACCTTCGAGTTCCAGATGCTCTACGGCGTCCGCCGCGACCTCCAGCAGCAGGTCGTCGCCGAGGGCTACCGCCTCCGGGTCTACCTCCCCTACGGCACCCAGTGGTACCCGTACTTCATGCGCCGCCTCGCCGAGCGCCCCGCCAACCTCTACTTCTTCCTCTCCAACCTGGCGAGAACCAGCTGAGAACCGGGTGAAGCGCTGACCTGCGCAGAACCAACCGGTGGCATCTATGCTGGCCGGGGTGGTTGTCGGTGAGGAAAGGGTGGCGGATGCGGCACGGTCGGGCCGGGGCTGCCGCCGCCCTTGGACTTGTGGCTGTGCTCGTCCTCTCGGGGTGTGACTCGGGGGGCGACGGGCGGTTTGCGGCGGAGCCGGCGCGAACGGCTGAGGTGGTGGAGCGGGTCAGCGCGCCCGGGGCGGTGCAGGCGGCGGGGCAGGCCGAGCTGAAGGCGCCGGCGGCGGCACGGGTCGAGCGGCTGGTGGTCAAGGACGGGCAGGCGGTCAGGAGCGGGCAGCTGGTCGCCGAGCTGTCGAGTGAGCAGGTCGACGCCCAGGTGCGGCAGGCGCAGGCGGCGGTGGACGCGGCCTCCTCGCTCGGGGGGGTGGCGCCGACCCTGCCCACGGGGGCGGCCCTTTCGGCCTTCCAGCAGGTGCAGTCGCAGGTGACGGCGACCAGCGCGGCGGTGATCGCGGCCCTGCGGTCGGCGTTGCCGCTGGTGCCGAGGGCCCAGCGAGCGAGGCTCGAGGCGCGGATCGACCGGGCCCAGGTGCGGGTGGCCGAGCTCGGGCGTCAGGCCGACCTGGCGGCCGAGCAGGCGGGGGCGGCGGCCAACGCCCAGGCGGACTCGCTGCGGCGCTCGCTCCAGGCGGCCACCGCGGCCCAGCGCGGGCAGGCCGAGCTGGCCCTCGAGCTGGCCCAGGACCAGCAGGACCGCCTGACCCTGCGGTCGCCGCTGGCCGGCACCGTCCAGCTGGGGCGTTCCGGCTCCGGGGGCACGTCGCTGCCGCCGGTCCAGGGGCTTCCGGCGGGCGCCGAAGAGGCCCTCCAGGGGCTGACCGGGGGCGGGACCCAGGCGGCCGCGACCGGGCCGCCGCTGCGGGTCGGGTCCGAGGTCGCCGCCGGGCAGACGGTGGCCACAGTGTTCGACGTGAGCGACCTGCTGGTCGCGGCCGAGGTCGACGAGACCGACATTGCGCTGGTCAAGCCGGGCCAGACCGCCCAGGTCGAGCTGGACGCGTTCCCCCAG
>JASLIH010000012.1 GCA_030152105.1 Actinomycetes bacterium | reverse complement strand
GGAGGCGGAGGTGGCGGTGTCGGGGGCCAATTTCGCCGTCGCCGAGACCGGCACCCTGGCCGTGGTCGAGTCCGAGGGCAACGGCCGCATGTGCCTGACCCTGCCCCGGGTGCTGATCACCGTCATGGGGATCGAGAAGCTCGTCCCCACCTGGCGCGACCTGGAGGTGTTCCTCCAGCTGCTGCCGCGTTCCTCCACCGGCGAGCGGATGAACCCCTACACCAGCATGTGGACCGGCGTGCACGACGGTGACGGGCCGAGCGAGTTCCACCTGGTCCTGCTGGACAACGGCCGCACCGCCACCCTGGCCGACCCGCAGGGCCGCAGCGCGCTGCGCTGCATCCGCTGCTCGGCCTGCCTCAACGTCTGCCCGGTGTACGAGCGCACCGGCGGCCACGCCTACGGGTCGGTCTACCCAGGTCCCATCGGGGCCGTCCTGTCCCCGCAGATGACCGGGGTGGCCGACAACGCCTCCCTGCCGTATGCCTCGACCCTGTGCGGGGCCTGCTACGACGTCTGCCCGGTGGCCATCGACATCCCCCAGATGCTGGTCCACCTGCGCTCGCGGGTGGTGGACGCCAAGCGCGAGGCCTCGCGGACGCCGTCGCCGGAGCAGGTGGTGATGGCCGCGGCCGCCTGGACCATGGACAGCCCGGCCCGCTGGGCGGGCGCGCTGCGGGCGGCCCGGCTGGGCCGGCTGCTGGGCGGGCGCCGGGGCAGGATCACGGCCCTGCCGCCGCCACTGTCGGCCTGGACCGGCACCCGGGATGTCCCCCTGCCCCCGTCCCAGACCTTCCGCGACTGGTGGACCAGGCGCGAGCGCCGCCGGAGGAGGAACCCGTGAACGCCCGCGACGAGGTGCTGGCCAGGATCAGGACGGCCGTGGCCGACGGGGCCGCCCCGGCACCGGTGGCCCGCGACTACCGGACCGCCGGCCAGCCGCCGGCCGTGGCCGGCGAGGAGCTGCTCGAGCTGCTGGTCGACCGCCTGGTCGACTACCGGGCCCTGGTCCGGCGCAGCAGCACCGCCATGGTCGCGGCCACGGTGGTGGCCGCCCTGACCGAGCGCGGGGCCCGCCGGGTCGCCGTCCCCGAGGGCATCCTCCCGGCCGGCCTGGACCGCCTCGAGCCGGGCATCGAGCTGGTCGGCGACGCCCCGCCGCTCTCCCCGGCCCAGCTGGACGTCCTGGACGGCGTGCTCACCGGCTGCGCGGTGGCGATCGCCGAGACGGGCACGATCGTGCTCGACGGCGGCAGCGGCCAGGGCCGGCGTGCCCTCAGCCTGGTCCCCGACTACCACCTGGTGGTGGTGACCGCCGCCCAGGTGGTGGCGACCGTCCCCGAGGGCCTGGCCCGGCTCGACCCGGCCCGCCCCCAGACCTGGATCAGCGGGCCCAGCGCGACCAGCGACATCGAGCTCGACCGGGTCGAGGGCGTCCACGGGCCGCGGACGCTCGAGGTCGTCGTCTGCTCGTGACCCGCCCTAGGGGCCGGTGCCGGGCCCGTCGGGGACGACCTCGAACAGGACCATCTTCCTGCCCTGGAGCCGGTAGGCGACCAGGCTCCAGAACAGCCCTCCGGTCGGCCGCAGCAGCCCCTTGGCGGCCCGCCGCCGCTCCTCGGGCTCGAGCAGCCTGGCCCGGCCGGCCACCGTCTCGCCGGTGACCTTGCCGATGACCGTGCAGGGGGCCAGGGTGACCCTGGGGGTGTGGGCCAGGCGGCCGGCCTTGCCGCTGTCGGACGCGGTCACGAAGTAGGCCTTGTCGCCGGCCACGGCGATGCTCAGGGGCGTCCCCACCGCCTCCCCGCCCCGCCGGAAGGTGGTCAGCAGGGCCGTCTTGGAGCTCTCGAGCGGGCCGAAGCCCGCGGCGTGGTCGGTGTCGGCCATGAGCACCCCCGGGGTCAGGCGGTGTCGACGTTGGACGCATTATCCCCCGCTTCCAGCAACCTCCCAGGAAAGGGTCAGCGGACGCCAAGGAACACCGGTCAGAATGGCCGCCATGAGCGACACCAGGCCGGAGGCCCGGCTGCTAGTGGTCGAGGACGAGCCCAACATCCTCGAGCTGCTGTCGGCCAGCCTGCGCCTGGCCGGGTTCGAGGTGGCCACGGCCACCGGCGGGCTGGAGGCCCTCCAGGCCGTGCAGCGGCACCGCCCCGACCTGATCGTGCTGGACGTGATGCTGCCCGACCTGGACGGCTTCGACGTGGCCCGGCGGCTGCGCTCGGGCGACACCCGCACCCCGGTGCTGTTCCTGACGGCCAAGGACGCCACCGAGGACAAGGTGACCGGCCTGACCGTCGGCGGCGACGACTACGTCACCAAGCCGTTCAGCCTCGAGGAGGTGATCGCCCGCATCCGGGCGGTGCTGCGCCGGGCCCGTTCCGGCGGCCCGCCCCCGCCCCCGACCCGGCTGCAGGCGGCCGACCTCGAGCTGGACGAGGAGAGTCACGAGGTCTGGCGGGCCGGCCGGCGGGTGCAGCTGTCGCCGACCGAGTTCAAGCTGCTGCGCTACCTGATGACCAACACCGGCCGGGTCCTGTCCAAGGCCCAGATCCTGGACTACGTCTGGAACTACGACTTCCGCGGCGACTCCAGCATCGTCGAGTCGTACGTGTCCTACCTGCGCCGCAAGGTCGACATGGTCGAGCCGCGGCTGATCCACACCATCCGCAGCGTCGGCTACGTCCTGCGGCTCCCCGACCGATGACCGTGCGGCCGCTGGCCGCCGGCCGGCGCCTGGCGGCCCGGACCCCGATTCAGCAAACGCTCATCGTGGCCGTGCTCGCCCTGGTCGCCGTGGCCCTGGCCCTGATCGGGGTGGCCAGCGTGGCCGCGCTCGACGGCTACCTGGTCGGCCGCCTCGACACCCAGCTGCGGTCGGTGGCCCAGCGCTCGGCCGACGAGCCGCGCCATCCCGGCCCGGGCCCAAGGGGTGGGCCGCCCAGCCCCTACCTGGTCCAGTACCGCCTCGCCGACGGCCAGCTCGACGGGGAGTACAAGGACCTGCTCGAGGAGAGCGACCAGTCGCCCCGGGTGCCGGACGAGGCCGCCTGGTTCGATGCCAACTCCGGGAAGGTGCTGACCGTGCCCGCCACCGGGGGCGGCGGCCGCTGGCGGGTCGCGGTGCAGCCACGGCGCGACGGCTCAGGGGGCAGCGTGGTCGTGGCCGCCAGCCTTGACGGGATCGACAGCACCACCCACCAGCTGCGGCTGATCGACCTGGTCGTCAGCCTGGTCGTGCTGGTCGCCCTGGCCGGGGTCGGGGCGGCCATCGTCCGGGCCAGCCTTCGCCCGCTGGTCGACATCGAGCAGACGGCCAGGGCCATCGCCGCCGGCGACCTGACCCGGCGGGTCCCCGACCGCGACCCCCGCACCGAGGTCGGCCGGCTCGGCCGGGCCCTCAACACCATGCTGGCCCAGATCGAGTCGGCCTTCGGGGCCAGGGCGGCCTCGGAGGCCGCCGCCCGCCGCTCCGAGGAGGCGGCCCGGCACTCCGAGGACCGGATGCGGCGGTTCGTGGCCGACGCCAGCCACGAGCTGCGCACGCCGCTGACCACCATCAGGGGCTTCGCCGAGCTGTACCGCCAGGGGGCCGCCCGCGACCCGGCCGAGCTTGACCGCCTGATGCGCCGGATCGAGGACCAGTCGGCCCGGATGGGGCTGCTGGTCGAGGATCTCCTGCTGCTGGCCCGGCTCGACCAGCAGCGCCCCCTCGACCGCGACCCGGTGGACCTGCTCGCCCTGGCCGCCGACGCCGTCAACGACGCACACGCGGTTGCCCCCGACCGCCAGATCGAGCTGGTCCTCGGAACCGGCGACGGCGACGTCGGGACCGCCCTGGTCGTGCTCGGCGACGACCAGCGGCTGCGCCAGGTGCTGGCCAACCTGGTCAACAACGCCCTCACCCACACCCCGGCCGGCAGCCCGATCGAGGTCCGGGTCGGGACCGCCCCTCTCGACGGCCGCCCTGGCGCCGCCGTCGAGGTCGTCGACCACGGCCCCGGCCTCACCCCCGAGCAGACCGAGCGGGTGTTCGAGCGCTTCTTCCGGGCCGACCCGGCGCGCTCGTCGGCCGCCGGCGGCACCGGGCTCGGGCTGTCCATCGTGGCCGCCCTCGTGGCCGTCCACGGGGGGACGGTCCAGGTCGACAGCGTCCCCGGCCGGGGCGCGCGCTTCCGGGTGGTCCTGCCGCTGGCCCCCGACGCCGCCGCCTGAGCTCTCAGCAACCTCCCAGGCACGTCCCAAGTTGCCCCAAGGGGCGAGGCCGACCATCGGGGCCATGCGATCAGCGCCCGAGAAGCAGCCAGCGGCCAAGCCGGCCCTTGCCCTTGCCGGCCCGATGGTCGAGGTGGTCGTCCCGGTCTACAACGAGCAGGAGGTGCTGGAGGCCAGCATCTGGCGGCTCCACGGGTACCTGAAGGCGAGCTTCCCGTTCAGCTTCCGGATCACCATCGCCGACAACGCCAGCACCGACGCCACCTGGCCGCTGGCCAGGCGGCTGGCCACCCAGCTCCCGGACGTCCGGGCCGTCCACGTCCCCCAGAAGGGCCGGGGCCGGGCCCTGCGGCAGGTCTGGAGCGCCAGCGACGCGGCTGTGGTCGCCTACATGGACGTCGACCTCTCCACCGGCCTTGAGGCCCTGCTGCCGCTGGTCGCGCCCCTGCTCTCGGGCCACAGCGACCTGGCCATCGGCAGCCGGCTGGCCAACGGCGCCGCCGTGGTCAGGGGGCCGAAGCGGGAGCTGGTCTCGCGCTGCTACAACCTGCTGCTGAAGGCGACCATGCGGGCCCGCTTCAGCGACGCCCAGTGCGGCTTCAAGGCGGGCCGGACCGAGGTCGTCAAGGCCCTGCTGCCGGCCGTCGAGGATCAGGCCTGGTTCTTCGACACCGAGCTGCTGCTGGCCGCCCAGCGAACCGGCCTGCGCATCCACGAGGTCCCGGTCGACTGGGTCGAGGACACCGACAGCCGGGTCGACGTCGTCCGGACCGCCCTTGACGACCTGCGCGGCATGGCCAGGGTGGCCCGCCAGCAGCTGCCCAGCTTCGCCGCCATCGGGGTCGTCTCGACCCTGGCCTACCTCGGCCTCTACTGGCTGCTGCGCAACGTCACCGGGGCCATGGCCGCCAACGCCGCCGCCCTCCTTCTGTGCGCGGTGGCCAACACCGCGGCCAACCGCCGCTTCACCTTCGGCGTCACCGGCCGCTCCGGGCAGCTGCGCCAGCACCTGGAGGGGCTGGCCGTGTTCGGGCTCGGCCTGGCCGTGACCAGCGGCGCCCTCGCCCTGCTGGAGCGGTCCGATGCCCGGCCGGGCCGGGCGGCCGAGCTGGCCGTCCTGGTCGCGGCCAACGCCGCCGCCACCCTGCTGCGCTTCGTCCTCCTGCGGTCGTGGGTGTTCCACCCCCGCCGCACCCTGACACACACAAAGGAGTCCTGAGCCCGATGACCACCACCACCCTCGACCGGCCACGGGCGGCGGCGCCGGCCAGCGACCGGCTGCGCCGCCTGCTCCGGGGCCGGGCCGACGACCCGGCCTGGGCCCGGCCGTCCCTGCTCGGCCTGCTGGCCGCCACCGCCCTGCTCTACCTGTGGGCCCTGAGCGCCTCGGGGTGGGCCAACGACTTCTACTCGGCCGCCGCCCAGGCGGCCAGCGTGAGCTGGAAGGCCTTCTTCTTCGGGTCATCGGACGCCTCGAACTTCATCACCGTCGACAAGCCGCCGGCCGCCCTGTGGGTCATGGGCCTGTCGGCCCGCCTGTTCGGCGTCAACTCCTGGAGCCTGCTCGTGCCCCAGGCCCTGATGGGCGTGGCCACGGTCGCGCTGCTGTACGCAACCGTGCGCCGGTGGTTCGGGCCGGCGGCCGGGCTGCTGGCCGGGGCGGTCACCGCCCTGACGCCGGTGGCCACCCTGATCTTCCGGTTCAACAACCCCGACGCCCTGCTGGTCCTGCTGCTGGTGGCCGCCGCCTACGCGGTCGTGCGGGCGCTTGAGGACGGCGCCACCCGCTGGCTGGTCCTGGCCGGGGCGCTGGTCGGCTTCGGCTTCCTGGCCAAGCAGCTCCAGACCCTGCTCGTCGTCCCGGCGTTCGCGCTGGTGTACCTGGCCGCGGCCCCCGGGTCGCTGGGGCGGCGGCTCGGCCAGCTGGTCGCGGCCGGGGCGGCCATGGTCGCCTCGGCCGGCTGGTGGGTGGCCATCGTCGAGCTGACGCCGGCGAGCATGCGGCCGTATATCGGCGGCTCCCAGACCAACAGCATCCTCGAGCTGACCTTCGGCTACAACGGGTTCGGCCGGCTCACCGGCAACGAGACCGGCAGCGTCGGCGGCGGCCCGGGCGGGGGCTGGGGCCAGACCGGCTGGGGCCGGATGTTCGGGACCGAGGTCGGCGGCCAGGTCGCCTGGCTGCTCCCGGCCGCCCTGGTCCTGCTGGCCGCCGGGCTGTGGCTGACGCGGCGGGCGCCGCGCACCAACCGGGCCAGGGCCGCGTTCGCCCTCTGGGGCGGGTGGCTGGTCGTCACCGGCCTGGTCTTCAGCTTCATGCAGGGCATCTTCCACGCCTACTACGCCGTCGCCCTCGCCCCGGCCGTCGGCGCGCTGGTCGGCATGGGCGCCACCGGCCTGTGGGAGGTGCGTCGCAGCCTGGTCACCCGCTGGTGGCTGGCCGGGACCGTGGCCGTGACCGCCGTCTGGTCGTGGGTGCTGCTGCGGCGCACCCCCGGCTGGCACCCCGAGCTGGCACCGCTGGTCCTGCTGGGCGGGCTGGCCGTGGCCGCCCTGATCGCGGCCGTGCCCTGGCAGGGGCTGGCCAGCTCCAGCTGGGCCGGTCGGGGCGGCCGGCGGATGGCCGCGGCCGTCGCCGGGGCCGGGCTGCTGGTCGCGCTGGCCGGGCCGGCCGCGTACTCGCTCGACACCGCCACCACCGCCCACAGCGGCGCCATCCCCTCGGCCGGCCCGGCCGTCCAGGGCGCCGGCCCCGGTGGCGGGCCGCGAGGCGGCGGGTTCCGCAACGGCGGTGCCTTCCGCAACGGCGGTGGCTGGGCGGGAGGCCAGCCGGGGTTCGGCCGCGGTGGCGGCAACCCCTTCGGGCAGGCCCCTCCGGGCGCCCAGGGCGGCATGGCCCCGGGAGGGGCCGGCGGGCCGGGCGGCCTGGGCGGCCTCCTCGACGGCGGCACGCCCGACGCCGAGCTGGTGGCGTTGCTCAGCCAGGACGCCGGCCGCTACACCTGGGTCGCGGCCGCCATCGGCTCCAACTCGGCCGCCGGCGTCCAGCTGGCCACCGGCGAGCCCGTCATGGCCATCGGCGGCTTCAACGGCAGCGACCCCGCCCCCTCCCTCGAGCAGTTCCAGCAGCTCGTGGCCGAGGGGAAGATCCACTACTTCCTGGGCGGCGGCCGCATGGGCGGCCGGTCGATGGGCGGCAGCGACACCTCCCGGCAGATCAGCGCCTGGGTGGCGGACAACTTCACCGCCTCCTCGGTGGGCGGGGCCACCGTCTACGACCTCACCGCCGGCTGATGCTCACCACCAGCCCTGGTGCTTGGCCCAGCGCAGCAGGGTCCCCGACAGGGCGATCATGATGGCCAGCACGATCGCGAGCTGGACCCAGTGGGTGGAGTCGTTGACGATGATGTTCATGCCGTAGACCGAGGAGATGGCCGTGATCGGCAGGGTGACGGCGGCGATCACGGCCAGGCGCTCGGCGGCGATGGTCATCTTGGTGTTGGTCCGGGACTGGTGGAATTCGATCACCGCCTGGAGGAACTCGGTCTCCCCGTCGGCCATGCCCTTGATCCGCTCGAACTGGTCGGCGACGTCGGCCGCCATCGGCTGGGCCTCAGCTGGCACGAAGCGGGTCAGGGTGGCCATGCGCCCGTAGATCTCCCGGCTGAGGGCGGACATGGTCTTGACCGCGATCAGCCCGTGGCGGGCCCGGAACAGCTCCTCCAGGAACTCCTCCGGGTCCTCGTGCTCCTCGCCCATGACCCGCTGCTCCAGGAGCCCGACCTCGAGGGCGAGGATCCCCAGGAACTCCTCCTGGTGGCGGGTCATGGCCGAGACGATCGCGTGCGACAGCTCGTACGACGTGCGCGGGCGCATGCGCCCGCCCTGGACCCGCTTGAGGACCGCGTTCGTCTCCCGGAACGCGAGGTCGGGGAGAACCTCCGGGTCGAGCGGCCCGTGCACGGTGACCAGGTAGCCGCGGCCGACGAACTGGTCGAGCTCCAGGTGGTGGACGTGGCCGCCCTTGCCCAGCTCGGGCGAGTGCAGGGCGGTGAACACATGGTCGGGGTAGACGTGCACCTTGGGGACGTGATTGCGGTTCTCGCAGTCCTGGATGGCCAGCGGGTGGAACTTGAACACCTCGGCCAGCACGTGGGCGGCCTCCCGGTCGACACGCGGGATGTCGACCCAGACAAGCCCTTCCCGGCGCTCGAGGAGGTCGGGCAGGTCCTCGAGGCCGCATTGGGAGACCCCGGCGTCGGTGATCAGGTGAACATCCATCCAGCCGCTCCTTCCCGGCCGCCCAAGGTGGCTGCCGGCCCCTAGTAGTGTCGCAGGTCAGCGACGACGGACGCGCCGGGCGTCCGGCCCCCGCTCCGGGTCGATCTCGCGCACCAGCCGGTCGACGTTGGCCAGCAGGCTGCCCTGGATGTGCCACAGCTCCAGGTCCGTGCGGGCGTCGACCAGCATCAGCTCGGCCAGCACGTCGCGGTGGGTGCGGGCGATCTCGAGGGCGATGTGCAGGGGCACGACCTCGCGCGGGGGGCCGGCGACCTCGGGGGCGACCAGCTGGCCGAAGGCGGCCACGCCGGCGCCGAGCTCGACCAGCAGCCGCCCAAGGGCCACCAGCAGCTCGGGCTCGGCCTGGTCGGTCGCCTCCACCGCCTCGGCCAGGTCGGCCAGGTCCAGGGTGATCCCGCGCACCTGGACGGCCGCATGCTCGAGCGCGGCCAGAGCGGCCCGGAGGCTGGAGGCGCCCTCACGGACCCGGCGCTGGCGCGGGTTGAGCCGCAGGCTCTCCTCCCCCCTGGCCAGGGCGACCCGGGCCGCCCGCAGCGGCCGGTCCAGTTCGCGGGCCCGGTCCTCCCACTTGCGGGCCTGCTCGCTCGACCAGCCCTCGGTCAGCTCCTCCCCCATCGACGACAGCAGCTCGGTCATCTCCGCGGCCAGCGCGCCGATGGCGTCGCCGGCCGGCTGGACGTACATCGGCGGCCGGAGCACGAAGCTCACCACCACGCCAGTGACGGCGCCGATCAGCGTCTCGACCACCCGGGAGAGGGCGGCCGTCCCGGTCTGGCCGGCCACGGCCAGCACCAGCATCGCGCTGATCGGGACCTCAAGGGTGTGGTCGCCCAGCCGCAGGATCGTCCCGATGGTCAGGGCGGCGAAGATGGCGATGCCAAGGCTCCACCAGGTCAGCCCGACGAAGTGGGACAGCCCCACGGCCACCAGCACGCCGGCGACCACGCTGCCGACCCGCTCGATCCCGCTCTTGACCGTCTCGAAGATGGTCAGCTGGGCCACCAGCAGCGCCGTCAGGGGAGCCAGCAGCGGCGGGACCTGGTCGCCGAGCAGCCACACGGCCAGCACGTAGGCCAGCACGGCGGCCAGGGTGGTCTTGGCCGTCCGCCAGCCCGGCGGGTCGCCATGCCCCCGGTACCTGGCCCGCAGCGTGCGGACCATCATCCGCAGCTGGTTCACGGCGTGGGGGGGCGATCGGGCGGGGCCGCGGCCAGCTTGGCCGCCAGCGCCTCGGGCGAGGTCAGGTCCTGGACCCCGAGCCGCTCGAACAGGACCCGGGCCCGCTCGCGGGCGGCCGGGCGCTGGCCCGGCTCCCCGTGCCGGCCCAGCATGTCAAGGGCCAGGGCCTGCTCGTAGCGCATGCCGAGCCCCTCGGCGGCGGCCAGGGCGGCCCGCCAGTCCCGCCGCGCCCGCCCGGCCCGGCCGTCGGTCCAGGCGACCAGGCCCTGGTGGAGCAGGGCCCGCGGCCGGCCGATCGGGAACACCCGGGCGTAGCGGCCCAGGTGGCCGACGGCCTGGGCGGCCATGGCCCGCCACGGCCCGGCGTCTCCCTCGCCCCGGCCGCGGCGGTCAAGCCACAGGGCCAGGGCGACCTCGGCGCTCATGGCGTACAGGTCGAACCAGTAGCACTTGACCACCGGGCGGGCGGCCAGCTCGAGGGCCCGCCGCAGCAGCTCGACCGCCCCGGCCCGGTCCCCCAGCTGGAGGGCGAGCATGGCCCCGGGCGCTGGCGCCGGGCGCCGGCGCAGGGCCGCCACGGCCTCCTCCAGCTCGCCGGTGCGCAGCCCGGCCACGGCGTGGCCGGCCACCGCCCAGGCCTGCACCTGGGCGTCGCCGCTGTGGCGGCCCAGCCGGTCCAGCTCGGCCAGCATCGGCTCCAGGGCCGGCAGGTCCCCCTCGAAGTACCGCTCCCAGATGCGGAGGCCGGTGATCTCGGCCAGCCGGCGCGGGTCGCCGAGCCGGCGCACGATCGCGGCCGCGTCGTCCAGGTGCTCGCGCACCTCCGCCCAGCGCCCGACCCCGAGCTTGTAGAGCGCGGCCGACTGGAGCACCGACGCCGTGGCCGACGGGTCGCCAGCACCCTCCAGGGCGACGGCGGCGTGGCTCAGGTACCCCTGGGCGACCCGGTGGCGGCCCAGCAGCCCGGCCCCGACCGCGCAGGCGGCGGCCAGCCGGGCCTCGGCCGAGGGCGACCCTGCCGCCTCGGCCAGGTTCAGGCCCTTGACCGCCTGGTGCACCGCCTGGACCAGCTTGCTGGCGTGGTAGTCGACCAGGAACAGGCGGTCGTAGACCTCGGCCGCCTCCTCGAGGGCGGCCCTGGCCTCGGCCGAGCGGGCGACCAGGGGGCGCGGCCAGACCCGGTTGCGCAGCTGCTGGCCGGCCTGCCAGGCCAGCTTGCCCGGCAACCGGCGGCCGCTGGCCGGGGCCCGGCGCCCGAGCAGGGCGAGGGCGGCGTGGAGGTGCTCCTGCTCGGGGGCGAGCTGGCCGAGGCCCAGGTAGGCGTCGCCGAGCTGGTGCTCCCAGCGGGCCCGCCGGATGGCCGCGTCCTCTGGCGTGCCCCGGCCGCCGCCCGCGCCGGCCGGGCCGCCCTCGCCGCCGTCGTCGACCTCCAGCAGGGCGGTGAAGAACCTGACGGCCTCGGCGTAGGCGCCCTCCCGCAGGGCCTCGGTGCCGGCCCGCTCCAGGTAGCCGACCGCCTTGGCCGGCACCTCGGCCAGCCGCCAGTGGTGGGCGAGCAGGGCCAGGTCGCCGCCGCCGGCCTGCTCGTACCACTCGGCCACCGACCGGTGCAGCTGCCGCCGCTGGGACATCAGCATCAGGTTGTAGGCGGCCTCCTGGACGATCACGTGCTTGAACAGGTAGCTGAGGTCGGGCTCGGGGGTGTCGAGCACGGTCAGGTCGGCCCGCTCGATCTCGGTCAGGTCGGCCGCCAGGGTCAGGGCGATCGCCTGGCGCAGGGGGTGGACGTCGCGCAGGATGCCGACCGCGAACACCCGGCCGATCACGCTGGCCACCTTGACGGTGAGCTGCTGGGTGGGGCTGAGCCGGTCGATCCGGCTGGTGATGGCCCCATGCACGGTGTGGGGCAGGCGCCGGGCCAGGACGTCGGGGACGTCGGAGGCCAGCTCGACCCGGCCGCCGACGACCCGGACCAGGCCGGCGTCGCGCAGGGCCAGGGTGAGCTCCTCGGTGAACAGCGGGTTGCCCTCGGCCTTCTCCTCGACCAGCCGGGTGAGGACCTCCGGGACCGTGGTCGTGCCGAGCCGCTGGCCGACCAGGGCTTCGACCGCCGCCACGGAGAGCCGGTCGAGGATGAGCAGCTCGATGCTGGGCGCCCGGAGCAGCCGCCGGTAGGCCTCCCAGGCCAGCTCGTCCTCGACCGTCCCGCCCTCACTCCGGGAGCGGGTGGCCACCACCAGCAGCAACGGCAGCCGCTCCCGGCTGAGGGCCAGGACCAGCCCGGTCGAGGCCGAGTCGAGCCAGTGGGCGTCCTCGATCACCAGCACCGTCGGCTTGTCCCCGACCACCGCCCGCAGCAGCAGGACCAGCAGGTCCCTGGTCCGCCCGGCCCGTCCCTGCCCGCTCAGCTCGGCGCTGGCCGCCGTCTCGGGAAGCTCGAGGGCGAGTACAGGGTTGAGCAGCGGGGCCAGGTCGCGGAGCTCGGGATCGGGGCCGAGCAGGTCGAGGACCAGGCGGCGGCGGGCCCCCGGGTCGGTCCCGTCGAACACCGGGAGCCGGCCGAACAGCTCCCGCCAGGCGTGCCAGGGGGTGTTGCGCTCGACCGCGTCCCCCGCCCCGACCAGCACCGGCACCCCGACGCCCACCGCCTGGTCGACCAGCTCGGCCACCAGCCGCGACTTGCCGGCCCCGGGGTCGCCCTCGAGGACCAGCACCTGCACCACCCCGGGCCCGTCGTCGACGTCGGCGGTGAGCCGCCGCAGCGCCCCGCCCAGGCGCTCCGACTCCTCCTCCCGCCCGACCAGCGGGCCCCGGACCACCGGCTCCGGCCCCCGGCCGGCGGCCCGGTCGGGGCGTCCCGGGCGGTACACCGGCACCGGGTCGGCCCGGCCCTTGACCCGCACCGGCGCCAGGGTCTCGAAGGCGACCGCCGAGCGGGCCGCGTGGGCGGTGGCGGCGTCGCAGAGGACGCCGTCGCCGGCCTCCTGCATCAGCCGGGCGGCCAGGTTCACCACCGCTCCGAGCATGGTGTACTCGCGCCGCCGGGGGCTGCCGACCGTCCCGCAGAAGGCCCGGCCGGTGGTGACCCCGATGGCGACCCGGCGGCCGAGCCCGGCCAGGGTCTCGCGCATGGCCATGGCCGCCTGGACACCCCGGGCCGGGTCGTCCTCGTGGGTCAGGGGCGGGAGCCCGAGCGCCGCCACCAGGGTGATGCCCTTCTCGTCGACGCTCAGCTTGTTGATGCTGCCTTCGTAGTGGTACATGGCGCTCTGGAGGGCCCGCATGAGCTCGTCGGCCTCCTCCAGCCCGGCCCGGTGGTCCAGGTCGGGCAGGTTGGCGAAGACGACCGTGATCTGGCGCAGTTCGGCCAGCCACTCCTCGTGGCCGGCGACCATCGAGGCCAGCATCGCCCTCGGCAGGTACGGCGCGACCAGCGCGGCCACCCCCTCGTCGCCGGGGGCCGGCGGGACGGCCGGCGGCCGCCCCGGGGTGCCGGCCGGCCGCGGCGTGACTCCCGGGTCGCGCTCGACCAGGTCGAGGGCCGGCTGGGCCAGCACCACCTGGCCGGGCCGGGCCCGTTCGGCCGCCCCGGTCGTCTGCGGCACCGCCGCCCCGGCGACCAGCAGCTCCCGCCGCTCCCGCTCGCCCCCGACGTCCAGCACCACCACCTCGCCGGCCCCGATCCCGATCCGCAGGGCCAGCGGCAGCCGCTCGGTGGCCGCGAACCGCCCCAGGGCGGCCTGCATGGCCTCGGCGCACCCGGCGGCGGCGGCCGTGGCCGCGGCCAGCCCCCGCTCGTCGAGGTCCCCGGCCGGCGCCGGCCAGCAGGCCAGCAGCGCGTCCCCGGCGAACTTGAGCACGTCCCCGCCGGTCCCGGCGATCAGCTCCAGCAGCGGCGAGAAGGCCCCGTCCAGCAGCCCCCGCAGCTCCTCGGCCCCGCCCGGCCCGCCGGCGGCCAGCCGCTCGGTGATGGCCGTGAACCCGGAGATGTCGGCCAGCAGCAACGCCCCGACCAGCCGGTCGGCATGGGCCCGGCCGGCAGCCTGCGGCTCCTCCAGCAGCCTCCGGACCAGCCGGTCCGGAAGGAAGCTGGCCAACGCCTCCGCATCCGAGGCCACGGCGATCAGCTCCCCCCTCCGCTCGGCGGCCCACGACCCGGCCGCCGTCCAACAGGATATGGGAGCCGGCGGGTCGTCGGTTACCCGGCCGGCTGGAGGACCACGTCGAACTGGGCGTGGCGGAACGGGGCCTCGACGCCGTAGGCGGCCGCCTGGCCGGGGTCGCCGACCTCGGTGAAGTCCCTGACCAGGCTCTGCTTGACCGCGAACACGGCGTCGGAGTCCAGGTACTGGCTGCCGGCGACAAAGATGTGGGTCGTGACCGGGAGATGGCCGTCGGCGGCGACGATGAGGTGGATGTGGGCCGGCCGGTAGGGGTGGCGGCCGGTGGCGGTGAGGAGGCCGCCGACCGGGCCGTCGGTGGGGATCGGGTAGGCGCTCGGGGTCACCGTGCGGAACCGGAAGCGGCCCTCGTCGTCGCAGGTGAACAGGCCGCGGCCGTTGCCCGCGGGCTGGCCGCCCGGCTGCTGGACGTCGTAGAAGCCGTGGTCGTCGGCCTGCCAGACGTCGACCTGGGCGCCCGCCAGCGCGGTGCCGTCGAGCGAGCGGACCTGGCCGGTGACCACACAGGGCTGGCCGGTGGCGACCAGGTCGATGGTGTCGCCCAGCTCGCGCTTGGGCGATTCGACCATGTGGAAGGGGCCGAGCACGGTCGACTCGGTGGCCGCCGACGCCTTGCGGTGGTTGATGGCGTCGACCAGCATGGTCACCCCGAGCACGTCCGACAGCAGGATGAACTCCTGGCGCTGGTCGTCGCAGCGCTGCCCGGTCGCGGTCAGGAACCCGACCGCCGACTCCCATTCCTCGAAGGTCGGCTCGACCTCGCGCACGAACCCGTGCAGGTGCCGAACCAGGCTGGCGAGGATCTCCCGGAGCCGCGGGTCGGCCGTGCCGGCGAAGCTCGCCTCCACCGCCGCGGTGGCCGTCTCCTCGGTGAAGTCCATCGCCGGCCCTCAGCCGATCAGGGGCAGCCTCGGGTCGGGATGCTCGGGCCCGCGGCCCGACGCCGCCCGCACCCAGGCCATGTCGTCGCCGAGGCCGGCCGGCCGCCCGGCCACCGTCTTGCGGGCCAGCAGCTCGTCGAGGATGGCGGCGGTGACCGCGACCCCCTCGGGGGTGGCCATGGGGTCGCGCCCGAGCGCGTCGGTGAGGTCGAGGCCGTGCACCACCGCCTCCACCACCCGGCTGGCCACGAACTCGTCCAGCCGCATGAGGGCGTAGTACCCGGGGCCGATGGTGTCCGGGGCCAGCGACCGGGCCCCCTCGACCGTCTTGGCGAAGGTCGCGGCCAGGGTGTCGGGCATCTGGGCCGGGGTCTTGCCCTCGACCATGGTGTAGGCGTAGTCGTAGACGACCGGAGCGACCTCGGACCGGGGGAAGATGAAGAAGCTCACCCGGTCGCGGCCCACCTGCCCGGCCTGCGGCTCGGCCATGAGCATCACGGTCAGGCCGATCGAGATGTCGAAGTGCCCGGCCAGCTCGAACAGCGTCCAGGGGGGCTTGGTCTCGTCGAGGGGGCGGAGCTTGGTCGGGGTGGCCCACTCGGCCTCACTGAGGCCGCGGAACGCCTGCTCGACCTGGCCGAGCTCCACCTCCAGGATGCCGACGGTGTCCTCGTACGAGCCCATGGGGGGCCTCCTCAGCTCGGGTCCAGTTGCAGGCGCCCGTCCGAGCGCCGGTCCAGGTCGAGGGCGAGCTGGTCGCGGGTGACGAACCCGAAGGTGGAGGACGCCTCGCTTGCCAGTCGCTCCGGCCGGTCGGCGGAGACGTAGCGCTCGGTGATGCAGGCTCCGGGGAAGCTGTAGAAGCGGCTCACCCGGGCCGGCGTGGTGCTGCGGTCGATCCGGAGGTAGCGCCTGGCCCCTGCCTGCTCGGAGCTGACCTCGGTCGTCCCGGCCAGGTCGCAGGACGGGGCCAGCTCCACGGTGACCGCCCCCTCCTGGAAGGGCTCCATGGTGTCGAAGACGACGGTGGCGAGCCCCGAGCTCACCTTGACGTCGTTGAGTGACCAGCCGGCCGGCTTGAGCTCGAGGCAGGGCACAACCGGCGACGACGGCACCGCCTGGGCCATCAGCCACAGCGCCTCCCGCTCGTCGCAACCAACATCGCCGGTGTACAGCGAGGTGCTGATCCGGTCGGTCTGCACGCTCCAGTTCACCACCATGGGAACGACGACCAGCAGGCCGAGGAGGACCACCATGGCCAGCCCGAACCGCCGGAGGCTCCAGCGCTGGATGGAGATCGGGCGGGGCCGCTCGGGCAGCAGCGCGAGGAACTCGGCGTGCAGGTCATGCCCTTTCTCGCGCAGCATGTGGCGGAGCTGGGAGGGCATGGCCAGGCCGCGGGTGGCGGCGAAGGCCTCGGTGATCTCCTGGACCGTGAACTGGCGCAGGGCCCGCTCGTAGACCAGCTCCGGGTCGCTGCGCAGGGCCAGGCACAGCATCATGTTGGCCAGGTCGACGGCCTCGCGCCAGGGGGTCGGCCGCGACTCGACGAAGGCGACGTCGATCAGCAGCATGTGCCCGTCACGGACCAGCAGGTTGGCCGGCTTGACGTCCCGGTGGGCCAGCCCGGCGTCCCACAGCTTCCGCACGATCCCGAGGCCGTCGTCGATGACCCCCTCGTCGACCTCGGCCTCGCCCAGCTCCACCGCGCCGTCGAAGAACTCGGTGACCAGCAGGTACTCGCGGTCGGGGGTCAGCTCGACGAACCCGTAGGGCCGCGGGCTGGGCAGCCCGGCGAGGTGGAGCTTGTGCAGCGCGTAGTCCTCCTGCTGGACCAGCCGCCGGACCGAGTGGAACGGCTTCTCGTCCTCCAACCGTCCGTAGAGCAGCTCCCGGCCGAGCTTGTACCAGCGGTCCGACCGCAGGTGGCTGCGGGCGTACAGCTTGCCGAACAGGACCGTGCCCGGGTCGCCCTTGACCTTGATCCGCAGCGGGGTCGACCCGGCCGACCCGGCCAGCCCGAACGGCGTGACCTCCTCGATCTCCAGGCCGAGCTGGTCCTGGAGGGCACGCCGGATGGCCTGGCCGCGGGCCCCGCCGACGTCCAGGTGGGCGCTGCGGCCCCGCCGGTAGCTGACCGGGAAGACCTCGTTGGG
>JASLIH010000288.1 GCA_030152105.1 Actinomycetes bacterium | reverse complement strand
GAGCTGCGCCAGAAGCTCGGCTTCCTCGGCACCGCCAAGCGCCGCAACCAGGCCGACGCCGTGAACCGCCGCGAGCAGGAGCTCGCCGACGGCCACGCCGACGTCCGCTTCTCCGGCTACATCACCGTCACCGCCGACAGCCCCGAGGCCCTCGCCGAAGCCTGCGGCGAGGTCGAGCACGCTGCCGGCCAGTCCCGCCTGGAGCTGCAGCGCTGCGACGGCGAGCAGGAGCTGTGCTTCTCCTACACCCTCCCCATGGGCCGAGGCCTCAAATGAGGACCAAGCCGAGACGCCCAGCCCACCGGGTCACCACGGCCCATCTCCAGGCCGCCTACCCGTTCATCTCCGAGGGCGGGCTCGGGAGCGAGGGCGTCTACATCGGCCGCGACGTCTTCGGCGGCTCCTTCTGCTACGACGCCTGGGCGCTGTACGGCCGCGAGATCACCGGACCCAACATGCTGGTGATCGGGCAGATCGGCTACGCGAAATCGAGCCTGATCAAGACCTTCTTGTGGAGACAGCTGTTGTTTGGGCGGACCGCGTGGGTGATCGACCCCAAGGGGGAGTACGACGCGCTGGCGGCGATGTGCGGGGTTGAGCCCATCCGGTTCGCCAGTGGGGGGACGCTCCGGCTGAACCCGCTGGACCCGATGATCGGGGGGGAGGCGCAGCTGGCCCTGCTGCGGTCGATCTCGGGGGTGATGCTGGGTCGCAACCTGCGGCCGGAAGAGGACGCGTGCCTGGAGCGGGCCCATGACGAGGCGGTGGTGGAGGCGGCCAGGCGCAACAGCCAGCCGATCATCCCTCAGGTGGTGACCCGGCTGCTGGAGCCCTCGGACGCGACCGCCCACGAGCTGCGGACCTCGACGGCGCGGCTGGCCGAGGACGGCCGGCAGATGGCCCTGTCGTTGCGGCGGATGGGGGCCGGGGACCTCAGGGGGATGTTCGACGGGCCGACCTCGCCGGGCCTTGACCTGTCGGGGCGGCTGGTGGTGTTCAACCTCAGAGAGGTCAAGGACGAGGCCCGGCCCATCCTGATGGCGTGCACGGCGGCCTGGCTGCAGGGGTCGTGGGCCCGGAACGACGGGGTGCGGCGGATCGTCGTGCTCGACGAGGCCTGGGTCGTGCTGCGGCACCTGGCCATCGCCCGATGGCTGCGGGAGAGCTGGAAGCTGGCCCGCCAGTACGGGGTCCAGAACATCGCGGTGATGCACCGGCTGTCGGACCTCACCGCGGCCGGCGACTCCGGGAGCGAGCAGGTGCAGCTGGCCAAGGGGCTGCTGGAGGACTCCGAGACCCGGGTGATCTACCGGCAGTCGCCCGGCGAGGTCGAGCAGGCCCGGGAGCTGCTGGGGCTGACCCAGACCGAGGTCGAGCAGATCCCCATGCTGGAACGGGGCGAGGCCCTGTGGCGGGTGGGCCGGCGCTCCTTCATCGTCCAGCACCGCATCGACCCGCTGCTGGAGCGGGAGATCGTCGACACCGACGCCAACATGGGCCCGCGGGCGGCGCCGTGGACCGCGGAGGCCGACAAGGCCGTCGACTCGGCGTCATGAGCCTGCGGCCGGCGGTCAGGCGCGAAGGCCCGCTCGACCAGGCCCTGCTCATGATCATCGTGGTCCTGCTCGGGGCCACCTTCATGCTCTGGCTGACCGGGGAGGTGGCCGGCTTCGTCCACTCCGGCGAGTGGCCCAGCGTGTCGCTTTCCGACATGGGCGCGGTCGCGACCGGGGTGCCGCGCCACCCGTTCGACCCGGCCGCCGCCTGGCCCAAAGGGGTCCGCCAGCTCCTGCCCGGGCCGGTGCTGTTCTGGGCGACCTTCATGATCCTGCTGGTCGTCCTGGCCACCGCCTGGGTCTTCCTGTCGTCGCTGCTGCGCTCGGCCCGGCGCCGCATGGGGCGGGGCGTCGTGGTCGAGCGGGCCGCCCCCTCCAGCGACCAGGTCGGGCCGACCGGCTGGGCCCGCCCCCAGGTGTTCAAGGAGCTGTACGTGCGGGCCCCGACCCCCTGGCGGGTCACCCTTGGCCGGGTCAACGGCCGCCTGGTCGCGGCCCAGCCGCTCCAGGCGGTGATCGCCCTCGGCCCGACCCAGAGCCAGAAGTCCAGCGGCCTGACCATCCCGGCCGTCCTGGAGTGGGACGGGCCGGTGCTGGCCGCCTGCGTCAAGCCCGACCTGATCCGCTCCACCATCGGCCGGCGCTGGCAGAAGGGCGAGGTGTTCCTCTACGACCCGGCCGGGGCGACCGGGATGGAGGCCAACACCTGGTCGCCGCTGCCCCGCTGCGAGACCTGGGAGGGCGCCTACCGGGTGGCCCTCTCCCTGGTCAGCGCCGGCCGGATGGCCAGCAGGGCCGACCAGGAGATGGAGGCCATCCCCGGCGCCACCACCAACCTGCTGGCCGCCATGCTGCTGGCCGCGGCCATCTCCGGCCGGTCCATGAGCGACGTGCTCCGCTGGGGCCAGCGCCAGGACCGGGCCGAGATCACCGCCGCCATCAACGTGGCCAATGAGCCGGCCGCCCTCGACGCCTTCGAGTCGATCTGGAGCCTGGCCGAGCAGCGCCGCAGCCAGGTCTACGGCCAGGTGCTGGGGGTGATCGCCGCCTACACCGACCCGACGGTCAAGGAGGCGTCGGCCGGGACCCGGTTCACCGCCGAGAAGCTGCTCGACGGGGTGGCCAACACCGCCTACGTGCACCTGCCCGCGCACGAGCAGCGGCGGCTCGGCCCCCTGAGCGTGGCCCTGGTCCAGGACGTCATCGAGCTGGCCTTCGAGCGCTCCCGCAACCGGGGCGCGCCGAACGACCCGGCCCTGCTGGTCGTCCTCGACGACGCCGCCAGCTCGGCCGCCCTGCCCCAGCTCGACCAGTACGCGGCCAGCGCCGGCGGCTACGGGGTGCAGCTGGTGACCACCTTCCGGCACCTGTCGCAGATGCGGGCCCGCTACGACGACCGGGCCGAGGCGGTGCTGTCCAACCACCTGGCCAAGGTCATCCTGAGCGGCGTGACCGACCCCGAGACCCTGGCCCACCTGTCCCACCTGCTCGGGGACGAGACGATCCGTCAGCTGGCCACCCCGGCCGCCCTGGCCAAGGCGGCCAAGGACAGCGGCCAGGGGGCCGAGCAGACCCGGGCCTCCCGCAGCCGCGGCGGGGCCTCGCCGGCCGAGGCGCTCGGCTGGATCTCGCCCGGCAACGGGGTACTGCTCTACGGCCACTTCCCGCCGGCCCCGATCACCCTGCGCCCCTGGTTCCGCGACCGTGAGCTCCAGGCGATGGTCAACCCGGCCGAGGCCGGCACCAGTCGCCGCCGGGCCAGCCGCTAGGGAGGCGCCCGGCGGTCAGCGCCCGCCGGTCAGCTCCAGGGCCCGGTCGGCCAGCTGCTCGACCACCTCGGCGAACCCGCGCCAGCTGTCGTCACCCTCGCCGTAGGCGCCGGTGGCATGGCGGGCGACCACGCCCTCGAGGATGACGGCCAGCTTCCAGGAGGCGAAGGCCACATAGGTGTCCAGCTGGGACAGGTCGCGACCGGACAGGGCGGCGTAGGCCTCGGCGACGGCGGCCCGGCCCGGGAACCCGGGCATGACCGTCGGGGCCGAGCCGAGCGGGAGCATCCGGTCGCCCGGCTCGGCCCAGTACACCTGGAGCAGGCCGAGGTCGGCCAGCGGGTCGCCGAGGGTGCAGAGCTCCCAGTCGAGCACGGCCAGGACCCGGCCGGCGGGGGAGAGGACGACGTTGTCGAGGCGGAAGTCGCCGTGGACGATCCGGGCCGGGCCGGCCTGGGCGGGGAGGTTGGCGGCCAGGCGGCGGTGGACCTCGTCCAGCGCGGGCAGGGGCCGGGTCCGGGTCTGTTCCAGCTGGCGCTGCCAGCGGGCCAGCTGGCGCTCCAGGTAGCCGTGGTGGCGGCCGAGCTGGCCGAGGCCGACCTGGTCGGGGTCGACCTGGTGGAGGGCGACCAGGGCGTCGACCAGCGAGCGGGCGGCGGCCCCCCGGGCCGGCTCGTCCAGGCCGGCGGCCACGGTGGCCTCGTCGCGGGGGACGATGCCGTCGACAAACCCCATCACGTAGAACGGGGCGCCGGTGACGGCAGGGTCCTCACAGAGGCCGAAGGCGGGCGGGACCGGCACCGGGGTGCCGGCCAGGGCCGAGATGACCCGGTGCTCGCGGCCCATGTCGTGGGCCGAGGGGAGCACCCCGTGCAGCGGCGGGCGGCGCAGCACCCAGCTCGACCCGGCGGCGTCCTCGACCCGGTAGGTCAGGTTGGATCGGCCCCCGGCGATCTGGGCGACCCGCACGGGCGGCCGGGCCCCGGCGATGTTGGCCTCGAACCAGCCGGTCACCCCCGCCAGGTCGATCCCGGGGATCATCCAGTCACGGGGGGCCTAGGCATGCGGCCCCCCGACCCCCCCGCCGGCCGTCACCTTCGGGTCGTCGGCGGCGGCCTGGCGGACGGCGGCGGCGACCCCGGGAGCCACCCCGCGGTCGAACACACTGGGGACGATGTAGTCGGGGCGGAGCTCGTCGTCGTGCACGCGGGCGGCGATGGCCCGGGCCGCGGCCACCTTCATCGGCTCCGAGATGGTGTGGGCCCCGGCGTCAAGCGCGCCCCGGAACACACCCGGGAAGGCGAGCACGTTGTTGATCTGGTTGGGCTCGTCGCTGCGGCCGGTGGCGACCACGGCGGCGTGCCGGCGGGCGCCGGCCGGATCGACCTCGGGGTCGGGGTTGGCCAGCGCGAACACGATCGCGTCAGCGCCCATGGTGGCGATGTCCTCTGGCTCCAGGATCCCGGGGCCGCTGACCCCGACGAACACGTCCGCCCCGGCCAGGGCGTCGCGCAGGGTCCCGGTGAGGCCGTCGGGGTTGGTGTGCTCGGCCACCCAGCGCTTGCTGTCGTCCAGCCCGCCGCGGCCCTTGTGGAGGACGCCGTTGCGGTCGCAGGCGATCAGCTGGCCGGCCCCCTCGGCCTGGAGGATCTTGATGATCGCGACCCCGGCCGCCCCCGAGCCCGACAGCACCACCCTGACCGCCTCCAGGTCCTTGCCGACGACCCGCAGGGCGTTGGTCAGGGCGGCCAGGACCACGATGGCCGTGCCGTGCTGGTCGTCGTGGAACACCGGGATGTCGAGCGACTCCCGCAGCCGGCGCTCGACCTCGAAGCAGCGGGGGGCGGCGATGTCCTCGAGGTTGACCCCGCCGTAGCCGGGGGCCAGCAGCTCGACCGTGCGCACGATCTCGTCGGTGTCCTGGGTGGCCAGGCAGACCGGCCAGGCGTCGACCCCGGCGAACTGCTTGAACAGCAGGGCCTTGCCCTCCATCACCGGCATGGCCGCCTCGGGGCCGATGTTGCCCAGGCCGAGCACGGCCGAGCCGTCGGTGACCACGGCCACGGTGTTGCGCTTGATGGTCAGCTTGCGGGCGTCGGCCGGGTTGGCGGCGATCGCCCGGCAGACCCTTGCCACCCCGGGGGTGTAGGCCATCGACAGGTCGTCGCGGGTCCGCAGCGGCACCTTGGAGGTGACCTCGAGCTTGCCCCCCAGGTGGAGCAGGAACGTCCGGTCGCTGACGGCGTGGACGTCGGCGCCGTCGATCCCGCCGACCGCCTGGGTGATGGCGTCGGCGTGGCGGGCGTCGACGGCGTTGCAGGTCAGGTCGACCACCAGCAGGTCCGGGTGGGACTCGACAATGTCGACCGCCACCACGGTGCCCGCCGACTCGCCGACCGCGGTGGTGATGCGGCCGATGCCCAGCGGGTCGGCGCCGAGGTGCACCCGCATGGTGATCGAGTAGGAGGCGCTTGGAATGCCCATGGAAGCTCCTTGGAACGGTGAACACGACGGCCGCGGGATACCGGAGAGCCTATCCCAGCGCGTGGGGCGGCTACGCTGGCCCGGTGACCCTGCCCGACGCCGGCCTCCCGGACTCGCTGGCCGTGCCCGACCCGGGCCGGCTCGACCCGGCACGGCCGGACTACCAGGCGATCCTGGCCGCCCACCGGCGGGCCCTGGACGCGGGCGAGGACGGCTACCTCGACCCGGCCACCGGCCGGTGGTCCTTCACCGCCGGCTTCCTCTGGGACCGGGGCACCTGCTGCGACAGCGGCTGCCGCCACTGCCCCTACGTCAACCAGGCCGCCCGGCGGGCCGGGTCGTAACGCTCCCGTACCGCTGACCCCGTACCGTTGACGCCATGGGCGCCAAGAGCCGGACGCTGCTCGCCTGGTCGTTATGGCTGGCCACACTCGGCTGCCTGGTCGGCGGGCTGGTGGTCACGCTCCTGGTGACCCGGCCGGTGACCGCCGACGTGCTGGTCGACGGCGCCTTCGAGGGCGCCATCTGGCTGCTGTTCGCCACCGTCGGGCTGATCCTGACCCTGCGCCGGCCCGAGAACCCGATCGGCTGGCTGTACGCCGCCGCCGGCCTCGTCTGGACGCTGTACGTCCCCTGGGACCCATGGGTCGACCAGCTGCTCGAGGCCGGCCGCCCGCTGCCGCCGGCGGCCCGGCTGGCCGCCCTGGCCGGGGACAGCCTGTGGGCGGTCGGCCTCCTGCTGGCCGTCACCCTGCCGCTGCTGCTGCTGCCGAACGGGCACGTGCGCTCGCGCCGCTGGCGGGTGGTGGCCGTCGTGGCCATCGCCGGGACGGCCGTCGACGTGCTCGCCTGGAGCCTGTCGTCGAAGCCGATGAGCCAGACCATCCGGCCCGTGGCCAAGCCGTTCGCGCTCAGCGGCTGGGCCGGCGAGGCCGCCACCACGGTCAGCTGGATCGGCTGGGCGGTGCTGTTCGCCAGCGTCCCGGCCGCGGCCCTCTGCGCCGTGCTGCGGTTCCGGGCCTCACGCGGGGTCGAGCGCCAGCAGCTGCGCTGGGTGGTGGCCGGGGCCGCCGCGGCCGCCGCCGGGCCGCTGCTGCTGATCCCGCTCGGAGTGCTCGGGCTGGTGCCGCCGGACACCTTCGCCCTGCCGATGCTGCTGTCAGTCCCGGTGGCGATCGCGGTGGCGGTGCTGCGCTACCGGCTGTGGGACCTGGACCGCCTGGTCAGCCGGACCGTCACCTACGCACTCGTCACCGCCCTGCTGCTCATCCCCTACCTGCTGGTCGTCCCCACCGCCTCCAAACTCGTCGAAGGCTCGGGC
>JASLIH010000277.1 GCA_030152105.1 Actinomycetes bacterium | reverse complement strand
ACCCGCACCGAGGCTTCGTCCCGGGCCCTGGCGTAGCTGAGCTGGAGCTGGCCCAGCTCGGCCTCCCGGCCCAGGAACGGGGTGGCCGGGGCCTGGTCGACGGTGACCCCGAGCCGGCCGCGGGCCGCAGCGGCGACCCATACGGGCAGCGGCTCGGCCTTGCCCTTGACCCGGACCGGGGGCAGCGGCTCGTAGTCGAACAGCCCCCGAGTGGCCCGGTAGGTCGCCTCGCCGACCAGGACGCTCCCGACCGGCGCCACCCCCTCCAGGCGGGAGGCGGTGTTGACCACGTCGCCGACCACGCCCTCGCTCTGGTGGCGGTCGGCGGCGACCACCGCCTCGCCGGTGTTGACCCCGACCCTGACGCTGAGGGCCAGCTCCCTGGTCGCCTCCAGGATGGCCAGCCCGCAGCGGACGGCCCGTTCCGGGTCGTCCTCGTGGGACGAGGGGGCGCCGAACACGGCCATCACCCCGTCGCCGATGAACTTGTCCAGGATGCCCCCGAACCGCTCGATCTCCCGGCGGAGCCGGGCATGGTAGGGGCGGAGCAGCGCCCGAACGTCCTCGGGGTCGGCCTGGTCGGAGCGGGCGGTGAAGCCGGCCAGGTCGCAGAACAGCACCGTGACGACCCGGCGCTCCTCCAGCCCGGCCCCCGAGGCCAGCGCGGCCCCGCACCGCCCACAGAACGCGAACCCTCCCGGGACCGCAGCACCACAGGACGGGCAGCTCACCATGGCAGCGTCAGCCGCTGACCTCGTCGAGGTGCTGGAGCAGGTCGTGAGCGGCCAGCTCGACCGACTTGTGGCGCCACTCGGCGGCGCGGTACTGGCAGGCGATCAGGCCCGAGCGGTGGACGCGGCGGAAGTCGCCGAAGACGAAGGCGTAGCGGGCCTTGGTCCCGTCGGTGGCGCCGTCGGTGAGGCCCAGGTGCCACAGCGCGTACTCCTCCCAGGAGTGGGACTCCAGGAAGGCGTTCTCGTCCTCGGCGCTGGGCTGGACGTCGCCCCAGTCGCTCTTGAGCACGTACTGGCGGGCGTCGATCAGCGCGCGGGCCTTGGCCACCGCCTGCTTGTTCACCGTGTAGGAAGCCATGGCGGGATTCTAGCCGGGCGGGGCCGGGTCGGCCCCGCTCAGGACCTGAGCGGCCATCTGGTCCACGAACCAGCGGCGCAGCGCCCGCACCTGGGCCGACGGCTCGGGTGTGAGCAGGAGGCCGTCGCGGCAGAGCTGGTCGGCCTGCTCGAGCAGCTCGAGGTAGCTCCTGGCCCCGCTGACGTCGGCCGCCGAGGCGGCCGACTCCAGCTCGACCGTTGCCTCGCCGCGGGCCCGGGCGGCGGCGACGACGTCGCGGTAGCTGTCGCGCTGACCGCGGAACCGCCGGTAGAGCTGGTCCACCAGGTCGGCCAGGGGGGCCGCGACCCGGGCCCCGTCGTCGCCCTCGAGCTCGATGCTGACCAGCTCCAGCTCCCGGAACAGGGCGTCGTTGTGGGCCTGGAGCTCCAGGTAGCCGTCGACCGGCACGCCGGGAAACCGGATCGGCCTGGCCCCGAGGGCGGCGGTCAGCGGGTTGGGCGGGGCGTCGCGCAGGTCGGGCGGGCTCGGCGCGGCCGCGGCGTGGTCGCCGTTGGCCCGCAGCTCGGCCCAGACGACCTTGCCGTCGGGGGCGGTGCTCACCCCCCAGAGATCGCTGAGGGCGGCGACCACACCAAGGCCGCGGCCGGTGAGGGCGTCGGGCCGGTAGTGGCGCAGGGTCGGCGGGGCCTGGGAGCGGTCCTTGACGCTGATGCGGACCCGGTCCTCGCGCAGCTCCAGGGTGAGGGTGAGCTCGGTCCGGGCGTGCAGCACGGCGTTGGTGACCAGCTCCGAGCCGATCAGCACGAGCTGGTCGGCCACCGGCTTCGGGAACGCCCAGGCGGCGGTCCGGGCCACGATGAAGCGGCGGGCCGCCCCGACGCTGGAGGGGCTGCGGGGCAGGGCGATCTGGTCCGGCCGGGGCCGCTCAGCCATGGCCTCCGCCAGCGGCGCGGGACAGGCACAGGATGGCCAGGTCGTCCGACAGGTCGCCGCCGTTGGCCTGGTGGACGACGTCGAGCAGGCGGTCGAGCATCTCCTGGAGCCCGTCGGTGCTCGCGAGCAGCTCGGCCACCGTCGCCTCCAGGGCGTCGATCCCGAACCGCTCCACCGACCCGGGGGCGCTGCGGCCCTCGACCAGCCCGTCGGTGTAGCACAGCAGCGTCCACGGCCCGTCGGCCTCCAGCTGGCCGGCCTCCCATGGGTAGGGCTGGTCGTAGATCCCCAGGGCTGGCCCGCCCGCGACCTCGACGGCCTCGACCCGGCCGGCCCGGACCAGCAGCGGCGGGGGATGGCCGGCCAGGGCGACGGTGATCCGGTCCCGGCCGGGGCTGATCCAGCAGCAGCACACGGTGGCGAACAGCTCCTCGGACTGCCGGTCCCGGGACAGGACCTTTTCGAGGCCGTCCAGCAGCTCCCCCGGTCCGTGGTCGGTCAGGACCAGCGCCCGCCAGGCGGACCGCAGGGCCACGCCGACCGCCGCCTCGACCGGGCCGTGCCCGGCGACGTCGCCGATCAGCAGGGCGGCCGTCCCGTCGGCCAGCTCGAGGGCGTCGAAGAAGTCGGCCCCGAGCAGGGCCCGCTCGTGCCCGGGCCGGTACCGGGTCTGCAGCTCCAGTGCCGGGTCGGGCAGCGACAGGCTGGGCAGCAGGCCGCTCTGGAGCCGGCGGGACAGCTCGGCCTGGGCCTGGGCCTCGACCAGCTCCTCCTCCCGCTGGCGCCAGTCGGTGACGTCCTGGCACACGCCGAGCACCCGCGACGGCCGGCCCTGCTCGTCGCGGGTGACGTTGCCCCAGCAGGACAGCACCCTTGGCTCGCCGGTGGGGCGCAGGATGCGGGCCTGCAACCGGAACGAGGTCCCCTCGGTGGCCGCCCGGCGCAGGGTGGCGGCCGCCCCGGTGCGGTCGTCGGGGTGGATCCGCTCCAGCAGCCCGTCCAGGGTGCCGTGGCAGGCCTCGGGGTCCAGCCCCAGGATCCGGCACAGCTCCGGGCTCCAGGTGACCTGGCCGCTGGCCAGCACCCACTCGAAGCTGCCCAGCCGGGCCACCGCCTGGGCCTCGGCCAGCTGGTACTCACGGTCCCGACGGGCCCGCTCGGCCTCCCGCTCGGCCGTCATGTCCTGGGTGATCTTGGCGTAGCCGCTGAGGTCGCCGGCGCTGTCGAACAAGGCGGTGAGCGTCACCTGGGCGTAGAAGCGGCGGCCGTCCTTGCGGACCCGCCAGCCCCGGGCCTGGTAGCGGCCCTCGGCGGCGGCGCGGGCCAGCAGCTCGCCCGGGAGGCCGGCGGCCACGTCGTCCGGCTCGTAGAACCGGCTGAAATGCTGGCCGATGATCTCGTCGGCCGTGTACCCCTTGATCCGCTCCGCGCCCGAGTTCCAGCTGATCACCCGGCCCTCGGGGTCGAGCAGGAAGATCGCGTAGTCCTTGACCGCCTCGACCAGCAGCCGGAACTGTTCGGGCCCGGCCTCGGCCGGGCGGGGTTGCTGCTGCCTGCTCTGCATGAGGGCACGCTGCACCGCCGGTCCGGGTCGTGTCAATCGTCAGCCCCCCGGGGAGGCGGACGGCGCGCGGTTGGGCTAGCGTTCGGCCCATGAAGGAGACCAACTGGGCCGGCAACCACACCTACCAGGCCGCCGCCCTGCACCGGCCGACGACCCTGGACCAGGTGCGGGAGCTGGTCGCCGGGGCCGGCCGGCTGCGGGTGCTGGGCTCGCGGCACTCGTTCAGCGACATCGCCGACTCGGCCGAGCTGCTGTCGCTGGACGGGCTGCCGGCCGACGTGGTCGTCGACCACGCGGCGGGCACGGTGTCCTTGGCCGGCGGCCTGCGCTACGGGGACCTGGCCGAGGTGCTCAAGGCCGAGGGGGTGGCGCTGGCCAACCTGGCCTCGCTGCCCCATATCTCGGTCGCGGGGGCGGTGGCCACCGCCACCCACGGGTCCGGGGACGCCAACGGCAACCTGGCCACTGCGGTCGCCGGCCTGGAGCTGGTCACCGCCTCGGGCGAGGTGCTGACGGCCTCCAGGGGCGACCCGGACTTCGACGGCCTGGTCGTCGGGCTGGGCGCGCTCGGCGCCGTGACCCGCGTCACGCTGGACGTCGAGCCCGCCTACCAGGTCCGCCAGCGCACCTTCCAGGACCTCCCCTGGATCAGCCTGTTCGAACGGTTCGACGAGGTCACCTCCGCCGGCTACAGCGTCAGCCTGTTCACCCGCTGGACAGCGACGGTCGACCAGGTGTGGGTCAAGAGCCGGGTCACCGAGCAGCCCGAGGAGGTCCGCGGCGACCTCCTGGGCGCGGTCCCGGCGACGGCCGACCGGCACCCGATCCTCGGCATCGACCCGGTCAACTGCACCCCCCAGCTCGGCGTGCCCGGCCCCTGGTCCGACCGCCTGCCCCACTTCCGGATGGGCTTCACACCCAGCAGCGGCGAGGAGCTGCAGTCCGAGTACCACGTCCCGCGCCGCCAGGCCGTCCCCGCCCTCCGGGCGCTGCTGGCCCTCGGCGACCGCATCCGGCCCGTGCTCCAGGTGTCGGAGCTGCGCACGGTGGCCGCCGACCGGCTCTGGATGAGCCCCCAGCACGGGCAGGACACGATGGCCGTCCACTTCACCTGGCTGCCCGACCTGGCCGCGGTCGAGCCGGTGCTGGCCGCGGTCGAGGCCGCGCTGGATCCCTTCGAGGCCCGTCCCCACTGGGGCAAGCTGTTCCTGGCCGACGCGGCGGCCATGGCCCGCCGCTACCCGCGCCTGCCCGACTTCGCCGGCCTGGCCGGGCGGCTCGACCCGCGTGGGGTGTTCATCAACGCCTGGCTGCGCAGGCACGTGCTCGGCCCGGTGGGGGACTGAGGGCCCGGTCAGCGCTGGCCGGCGACCCGGTCGGCCTGGGTGGCCAGGGAGCCGGCGTCGATGCGGGCGCAGACCTCGGCGAACAGCGGTGTCGGGCCGGTCCAGCGCAGGGTGCCCGGGTCGTCGAGCAGGGTGCGGTCGACCCGCAGGGTGGCCAGGTCCTTGAACAGCATGGCCTGGGGGCGGAGGTCGCGCAGGGTGGCGGCCAGGGCGGGGCGGTTGCGGACCGGCACCCCCCACTCGCCAGGAGTGTCGGGGATCTGCTCGATGGTGCCGTAGTGGGCGAGCACGGCCGCGGCCGACCTGGCCCCCCAGCCGGGCAGGCCCGGGTAGCCGTCGGCCGAGTCGCCGACCAGGGCCAGGTAGTCGGGGATGGAGGCCGGGCCGACCCCGAACTTGGCCGTCACCCCGGCCTCGTCGTAGACGACCTGGCGGCGCCGGTCCAGCTGCACGACCCGCCGGCCGCGGACGCACTGGCCGAGGTCCTTGTCAGGGGTGCAGATGACCACCTGCTCGACCGCCGGGTCGTCGGCGGCCACCGCGGCCGCGCTGGCCAGGGCGTCGTCGGCCTCGACGTCGACCATCGGCCAGACGACCACCCCCATCGCCTCCAGGGCCACCTCGAGCAGCCCGAACTGGCCGAGGAGTGCCGGGTCGAGCCCGGCCGACGACTTGTAGCCGGGCCACAGGCCGTTGCGGAACGACTCGATCACGTGGTCGGTGGCCACCCCCAGGTGGGTCACGCCCCCCTCCAGCAGCCGCAGCATGGACCACAGCACGCCCCGGGTGGCCGCCACCTCGGCCCCCTCGGCGGTGCGGTGCGGGGGGACGCCGTAGTAGTGGCGGAACAGCTCGTAGGTGCCGTCGACCAGGAAGACGCGCATGCGGCCACCAGCCTATCCCGGCTGTCGGCCGCGGCAGGTAGGCTTCCCGCCATGGCGACCAGGATGCAGGTGACGATCGACTGCGCCGACCCGGGGCGGCTGGCCCGGTTCTGGTCCACGGCGCTCGGCTACCGGCTCGAGGAGCCGCCCGACGGCTTCGCCAGCTGGAAGGACTACTACGTCAGCCGCGGCTTCCCGCCGGAGGAGTTCGAGGACGACAGCTACGACTCGATCGTCGACCCCGACAGCGCCGGGCCACGGATGTGGTTCCAGCCGGTGCCCGAGCCCAAGGTGGTCAAGAACCGGGTCCACCTCGACCTGGACGTTGGCGGGGGCCGCAAGACCCCGCTGGAGGACCGCCGCCGGCGGATCGACGCCGAGGTCGAGCGGCTGGTCGCCGCCGGCGCGACCGTCTTCCGGGTGCTGTCCGAGGACGGGGTCGACTACTACGCGGTGGTCATGCAGGACCCCGAAGGCAACGAGTTCTGCCTCCACTAGAAAGGGCGGTCATCGATTGAGAGGAGCCGGATGAGCGCCTTCACGCCCTCCGAGATCGACTACCTCACCAGCCAGGGCCTGGCCCGGCTTGCCACCGTCGGCCCAGACGGCCAGCCCCACGTGGTCCCCGTGACCTTCGCCTTCAACGCCGACGCGGACACCATCGACATCGGCGGGACCAACTTCGGCGCCACCAAGAAGTGGCGCGACGCCCAGGCCAACCCGAAGGTGACCTTCCTGCTCGACGACGTGCTCCGCGACCCCCGCCGAGCCCGCGGCCTGGAGGTCCGCGGCCGGGCCGAGGCGCTGGCCACCGGCGGCAGCAGGATCAACCCCCGCTTCCCCAACTTCGCCGAGGAGTTCCTCCGTATCCACCCCACCCGCATCGTCGGCTGGGGCCTCGAGGGCGGCGACGGCACCACCCCAGCCGCCTTCCGCGTCAACTCCCGCACCGTCGGCTAGGGCCGATGTTCGACGGGTTCACCCTGGCACGGGTCGACGTGGGGGAGGCGGAGCTGCGGGTGCGGCACGGCGGGGAGGGCCCGCCGGTGCTGCTCCTGCACGGGCATCCGCGGACCCACGCGACCTGGCACCGGGTGGCGCCGCTGCTGGCCCGGTCGCACACGGTGGTCTGCCCCGACCTGCGGGGCTACGGCGAGTCGTCCAAGCCGGCCACCACCGCCGACCACGCGCCCTATGCCAAACGGGCCATGGCCGCCGACTGCCTGGCCCTGCTGCGGGCCCTGGGGCACGAACGGTTCGCCGTGGTCGGCCACGACCGGGGCGCGTACGTGGCCCTGCGGACGGCGCTGGACCACCCGGCGGCGGTGACCGCCCTGGCCGTGCTGGACGCCGTGCCCATCGGCGAGGCCCTGGCCCGCTGCGACGCCCGGTTCGCGGCCAGCTGGTGGCACTGGTTCTTCTACGGGCAGACGGCCAAGCGGGCCGAGCGGGTGATCAGCGCCGACCCCGAGGCCTGGTACCGGGCCGGGCCCGAGCAGATGGGGGAGGAGGCCTACGCCGACTACCGCCGGGCCATCCACGACCCGGCGACGGTGCTGGCCATGATGGAGGACTACCGGGCCGGGCTCGGCCTTGACCGCGGCCACGACGACGAGGACCGCCGGGCCGGGCGGCGGGTCGCCTGTCCGACCCTGGTCCTGTGGGCCACCGGCGACGACCTTCCCGACCTCTACGGCGACGTCCTCGGCGTGTGGCGGCCCTGGGCGGCCGACCTGCGCGGCCGTCCTTTCCCCTCCGGCCACCACATGGCCGAGGAGGCCCCCGACGCCCTGGCCGCCGAGCTGCTGGCCTTCCTGGCCGGAACCGGCTGAGACACCGGCGCCTGGGTCAGCCGGGCTCCTGGGCGGCCAGCCACTGGAGCAGGCCGGCGGTCGAGCCCGGGTCGGCGGCGGCGGCGTCGAGGTCGGCCCGCTGGGCGGCCGCCTCGGCCTCGGGGGCCATGGCGGCCTCGGCCGGCGGGGCCGGCGGGGCCGGTTCGCGCAGGACCAGCAGGGCGGTCGGCACCCGCCGCTCCTGGGGGTCGGAGACGCGGTTGACGACCGTGCCGTCGAGCACCATGGTGGTCGACCCGCCGCCGTCCAGGTTGATGGCCGACCGGGCCCCCAGGCGGACGAACAGCTCGGCCAGCTCGCGCAGGCTCATGCCGACGCTGTGGCCGGGCTGGCGGCCGTCGACGGTCACGACCAGGAGCCGCCCGTCGGCGGTGGCCCCGACGGCCGTGCGGGGGTTGCGGCGGTGGAAGGGCGTGGTCCCGTCGACGTTGCCGCTCAGGACCTGGCCGTTCCTGACCAGGGTGGGGTTGCCGCCACTGGTGTCGAGGATCCCCGGCCAGCTGGCGAACGACCAGGCGACACTGACCTGGTCGCCGGGCTCGAGGGCGGCCAGGGCGGCCGCACTGGCCCCGTCCGCCGGGGTCGACAGCACCACCGTGCCCGCCGGCACCGGCCCGCCCAGCTGGCCGACCGACTCCACCGCATAGGTCGTCTCGGCCCAGCCGTCGGCGCGCACCCCGGCCGGGCCGGCCGCCCGGAGCCGGGCCGAGGTGGCGGCGGCCGGCGGCCGCTCCAGGGTGGTGCCCTCGGGGGTGAACATCACCACCTCGGCGCCGGCCGGCGCTCCCCGGTTGACCTGGACGACGGGCACCGACAGGCCGGTGCGCGGCGCCTCGGCGGCCACCCGGATGACCGGGCGGCCCATGAACACGACCGTCTCCAGGTCGTCCACGGCGTGGTTGTTGCCCAGCAGCAACGGGGTCTGGACCAGCTGGCCGTCCTTGGCGAAGGCGTGGATCGGCCGGCCGGCGCCCCCAGGGTCGATGTAGTCGCCGTTGACGGCCACCGTCGCCCCCCGGCGCCTGGCCATCGACGAGGTCGTCTCCACACCCGGGAGCACGTCGAGGGCCAGGGCGACGTCGATGACCGAGGGGGCGGCCAGGTCGACGGTGACCAGGTGGATGGCGAACGGCCCGCTCGGGTCGGTGATCGCCTGGTGGACCACGCCGGGGGCCAGGTAGCCCTCGGGGGTGGTCAGCGGCGAGCCCGGCAGCAGGACCTGCTGCTGGTCGCGGGAGCCGTCCGAGCGGACGCCGAACGCCCACGCCTCGACCTGCTGGCCCGGCTCCAGGGCGTGGGGGACGGCGAACCCGTGCGGCCCCACCCCCTGCTCCTCCAGGTCGGGCCGCACGAGGTCGGCGGTGACCCGCCGCCAGAAGCGGCCGTCGACGTACAGGGCGACGGTGATCGGGCCCTCGTAGTCGTCGTCGACCGCCCAGCCGGTCACCTGGGTCGCCGTGACCGCCTCCAGCTCGCCTCGCGGCGCCGTGCCCGCCGGGACCGCCCGGGGCGACCCCTCGAGCAGCACCAGCTCCTGCTCCGCCCCGACCGCGTACACGCCGACCAGCTGCCCGGGGCGCAGGTCGTGGTGGATGGCGAAGCGCCACGGTCCGCCCTCGGGGTCGACGTGCCCGGCCCGCCCGAACCCCCACAACCGCCCGTCGACCTCGACCCGCAGCCCGACCGGCCCGGGCGTGCCCTCACCCGAGACCCGGCCCCAGATCGTCGTGTCGGTCACGGCGTCGAGCCACCCTAGCGGCATGGCAGCCCCCTCAACGGCGCGGCATCACCCGGAATCTCCGCGAATCCTACCAAGCGTCCCGCCCGTGCCAAAGCCCGTCCGGCCGGAGGCGCGGCCGACTGTCGTGGGGGACCGATACCGTCTTCGGGTGTCTGTCAGCGGGCAAGTTGCTGAAGGGAGCGTGCCGTTGTCTTCCTCGTCCACCACGTCAGTCCCTATCGCCCAGCTGCGGAGCAGCTTCGACGGCCGGGTCACCGGGCCCGGCGACGCCGGCTACGACCAGGCCCGCAAGGTCTTCTACGGCAAATGGGACCGTCGCCCGGCGGCCGTGGTGCGGCCCACCAGCGCCCGGGAGGTCGCCCGGGTCGTCACCCTGGCCGCCGAGTCCGGCAGCGAGCTGGCCGTGCGCAGCGGCGGTCACAGCCTGGCCGGCCACAGCGTCAGCGA
This sequence comes from Actinomycetes bacterium, assembly GCA_030152105.1. The sequence goes on along the minus strand of JASLIH010000277.1, from coordinate 2,282 downwards.
CGGCGGGATCGTGCTCGACCTGGCCGAGCTGACCGCCCTGGACATCGACCTCGACAGCGGCACGGCCTGGGCCCAGACCGGCCTGACCGCCGCCGCCTACACCGCCCAGGTCGGCGAGCACGGGCTGGCCACCGGGTTCGGGGACACCGGGTCGGTCGGGATCGGCGGGATCACCCTGGGCGGCGGGGTCGGGTTCCTGGTCCGCACGCACGGGCTGACCATCGACAACCTGCTCGCCGCCGAGCTGGTCACCGCCGACGGCCAGATCCTCGAGGTGGACGACGAACGCCACCCCGACCTGTTCTGGGCCATCCGCGGCGGCGGGGGCAACTTCGGGGTGGCCACCCGGTTCAAGTTCCGGCTGCACGAGCTGCCCTCGATCGTGGGCGGCATGCTGCTGCTGCCGGGCAGCCCCGAGGTGATCGAGGGACTGGTGGCCGCCGCCGCGGCCGCGCCCGAGGAGCTGTCAATGATCGCCAACATCATGGTCGCCCCGCCGATGCCGTTCGTGCCGGCCAGCGCCCACGGCCAGCTGGTCGTCATGGCCCTGCTGGCCTACGCCGGCGACGACGAGGCCGGACAGCGGGCGGTGGCCCCATTCCGGGCCCTGGCCGAGCCGCTCGCCGACATGGTCCAGCCGATGCCCTACGCGGGCCTGTTCCAGGGCGGCGACGAGATCGAGGTGGTCGAGGAGTCGGCCCGCTCGCTGTTCTGCGACACCGTCGACGCCACCGCCGCCAAGGCGGTGGTCGAGCACCTCGGGGCCTCCACCGCCCCCATGGCCGTGGCCCAGCTGCGTGTCCTCGGCGGGGCCATGGCCCGGGTCCCGGTCGAGGCGACCGCCTACGCCCACCGCCACCGCCGCATGATGGCCGGGGTCGGCTGCGTCTACGAGCAGGCCGCCGACCGGCCGGTCCACGACGCCTGGGCCGACGAGTTCGCCGCCGCCCTGCGCCAGGGCGACCCCGGCGTCTACGTCAACTTCCTCAGCGACGAGGGGCCGGCGCGGGTCCGCGAGGCCTATCCGGGGCCGACCTGGGACCGGCTGGTCGAGGTCAAGCGCCGCTGGGACCCGGGCAACCTGTTCCGCCGTAACCAGAACATCCCCCCGGGCTCTGCCTGACCGGGCCGCCCCGCCCCCGGGGTGTTTCGAACGCTTGCGAAAGCTGACGAGACCGAAGACTTGACATGCATCGGGCAAGCGTTCGCAATGTGCCCATAGGAGGGCACATATGGGCAACGGGCCGGGCGAAGGCGGCGTCTCCGAGCTCAACCCGCTCGCGGTGGTGCGCCAGGCCCGCATGGCCGGGATCATCTGGGACGAGGGGTTCGCGCGGGTCAGCGACCTGGCCGGCCGGTTCGGGGTGTCGGCGGTCACGGTCCGGGCCGACCTGACGGCGCTGGAGGCCAGGGCGCGGGTGCGGCGGGTCCGCGGCGGCGCCGTGCCCCCCTCGGGGCTGCTGGGCGAGCAGCCCTTCGAATCGTCGCAATGGGAGGCGCCCCTCCAGAAGTCCAGCATCGGCGTGCACGCCGCCGGGATGATCACCACCGGCGACACGGTGATCCTGGACGTCGGCACGACCACCACCGCCATCGCCCGGGCGCTGGTCCTGCGGACCGGCCTGCGCGACGTCACCGTGGTCACCAACGGGCTCAACATCGCCCTCGAGCTGGAACGGGCCACCCCGCGCATCAGCGTGGTGGTCACCGGCGGCACCCTGCGCCCCCTCCAGCACTCGCTGGTCAACCCGCTGGGCACGACCCTGCTGGAGCGCCTGCGGGCCTCGGTGGCCTTCGTCGGCTGCAACGGCGTCGACCCCGAGGTCGGCATCACCAACGTCAACCTGCCCGAGGCCGAGGTCAAGCGGGCCATGCTGCTGGCCGCCCGACGCCGGGTGATCGTCGCCGACGGCTCCAAGGTCGGCGAGGTCGAGCTGGCCAAGGTGTGCGACATCGAGGAGGTGAGCCTTCTGATCACCGACCCCACCGCCGACCCCGAGGTGGTGGCCGAGATCGCCGCCGCCGGCTGCCGGGTGGAGCTCGCCGGCTGAACGACCCACCGCAAGTGCCCTCAGGTCCACGTCCACGGCGCCCGAGCGCCACACAAGGGAGGCGACCATGTCCCGTCCCCGGTCGGAGTCCGAGTACCTCGCCCGTCTCATCCCGCCGTCGGTGGCCGGGGCCGGCCTCAGCCGGCGCGGCTTCCTCAAGGGGACCCTGGGCGCTGGAGCGGCCGTGTCGCTCTCCAGCCTGCTCGCGGCCTGCGGCGGTGGGGACGACAA
>JASLIH010000373.1 GCA_030152105.1 Actinomycetes bacterium | reverse complement strand
AACCCGTTCAACACCATCGGTGGCACCGGGACCAACTTCAACTCGGTCGGGGTCAAGAACTTCCCCAGCGTGCAGGCCGGCATCGACCAGACGATCCGCCTGCTGCGCCAGAGGAACTGGTCACAGGGGCTGCAGAGCCTGCTCAGCGACGGCCCCTTCAGCGGGTGGACGTCGGCGGCCCGGGCGCACTACGAGTCGTGGCAGGGGAGCTATCCGGGCACCAGCCAGGGGGCGGGGGCCGCCAAGCTCAACGCGATCCTCGACGGACCGCCGGCCGACGGGTCGAACCTGTCCGCCACCACCGGCATCGGCACCGACTTCGGCACCGGCACAGCCGCCCCCACGTACGCCTCCGGTGGCAGTGCAACCGATCCCTACGGCTGGGCGGCGATCGCCAAGTGGAAGGAAGGCCAGGAGGGCATCTTCAACGCCTGGCTGAAGACCCAGCCCGCCGACAAGCAGACCGAGATCATCCAGGGGATCCAGGGCGCCAAGGACCTCACCGACATCTCCCGGCTGGAGCAGACCTACGGGCAGGGCGTCACCGACTACTACAACTACCTCGCCCAGCTCCCCGCCGACCAACAGACCGCCTCGGTCGCCAAGCTCGCCCCGCTGGGTGCTGACGCCCCGAGCGCGGCGGCGCCGGCTCCCAGCAGCGAGGTCACCGATCTGCTGAACACCTTCGGTGTCAGCTACCCCAACGCCCCCCAGCCGACTCCCGCGCTGTTGGCCTTCCTGCGCGGTGTTGGGCTCAACCTGTCCAACGCCGAGGACGTCAAGAAGCGGGCCCTCGAGCGCATCGGCTCGGCCGCCTCCGACGCGATGGTCGACATCGACCGCACCGCCGGGCGAACCAAGCAGAACATCACCGCGGATCTGATCCGGCGCAACATCCTGTCCTCGGGTGAGTCCAACACCCGCTACGCCCGTCAGGCCGAGGATGTCGCCAAGTCCCACGCCGACATCGAGCGATCCAGGACCTCGAGTGTGGCGACGATCACTGACACCTACAACCAGGCCGTTGATCTTGCTCGCCAGCAGGCTCTCGACCGGGTGATCGGTGCCGAGCAGGACCAGGCCACCCAGCAGGCGTCGTCCGCGGCATCGACCGCCGCGCTGAAGGCCCAACAGGATGCTGCCGACCTGGCCTGGCAGCGCCAACAGGCCGCCCAGCAGGAGTCCAACAAGGCGTCGATCGACGCCATCAACCAAGCAGCCGCCCGAGGAGTAGCCCTCTGATGGCAGATCCGATCCCTACCGCGGACGCCGGACTGCTGGCCGCCCAGGCCAAGGCCGGGCAGGCCGGTGTCGACGCCTACAACGCCGCCATCTCGACGTTGCAACAGCAACGACAGCAGGCCGTGCAGCAAGCGATGCAGGAAGCTGCCCTGCGTGGTGCCCCGGCCGGGGCCGCCGAGTCGCAGCAGAGCATCATCACCGGGCCCTACGACCAGCGCATCGCCTCACTGACCCAGTCCCGCGGCGGTTACCAGGCCGATCTGGCGGCGCGCGACCGGCGGATGACCGACTACAACGCCGCCGTTCAGGGCGCCCGTTCCTACATCCCCCAGCAGGTCGAGCTCGCCGTTGCCCCGATCCGTGCCCAGGGCGAGTACGCCGTGCGCCAGCAGCAGATCCGTGGTGACCAGACCGTCGCCGAGATCAACGCCAACCGTGAGCTGACGCTGGCCAAGATGGCCGCGGCCGTCCAGGCCGCCGAGATCGCCGCTGCCAAGGAAGCGGCCAAGAAGAAGGCCGAGGAGAACAAGCTCAACCAGGGCGAGCTGCAGGCGCTGCTCAGCTCGGGCGCGCAGGGCCTGATCCAGGAGAAGCTCGGCGGGGCCAACCAGGCGATCGCCGCCAACGAGTTCGACATCGGCCGCAACGTGGCGACGCAGGCCAAGAGCCAGGCCAAGACCCTCGCCGCGGCCAAGAACGTGCAGTCGGCCGTGCGCAACCAGACCTTCTGGGACCTGCTCGGCGCCCGCTACACCGGCAACGCCATCCAGTCCGACATGCAGCAACGCCAGCAGACCGTGCAACAACAGGCGGCAGCGGCCCAGGTGCCGTCCTACACCCAGGCCGGGTTCCCGGGCATGGGCGACATCCGGGGTGGCGCGGCGCAGCTGTTCCCGATGCCGAACCAGCAGGCGCCGGCCGGGGCCGCACCCGGGGTCGCACCCGGGGCTGTTGGACCGCCGAACTACAGCGCGGCCCGCAGCCAGATCACCTCGCTGGCCAACCGTGCCACCCAGCAGATCGGCGGGTTGCGCGACCAGGGTGTCGATCTCAGCACCAACTTCGGGTCGATGTTCCTGCGCAACCTGTTCGGCAACATCGCCAACCAGTACAGCGCCCACTCCAGCGTCAACAAGGCCGGGCAGCGGATCCTGATGAACCCGCAACAGGTCGGCGAGCTTGACCCGTTCGCCTACTCGGCGCTGATGGGCGCCCCGTCACCGATCCGTGGCACCGAGTCCTTCAACCGGGTGATCATGGGCCAGGCCGCCCCGCCAGGCAGCCGCTACGACACCGGTGGCGTCGCCGACCCCTACTCGTCCGACGTGCTGCGCACCGCCCTCGAGCAGTCGTCCGAGGGGCTCAGCCAGGACTACAACATCACCTACCCGCAGGTGGCCAACGCGATGTCGGGCATGCAGGGCAAGTCGATCCGCGACTTCCTCGCCGGGCAGGGTGGCGGGCAGACCAACGAGGACGCCTACGCCATGGCCCAGGCCGCTGGCGTGGCCGGGACCAAGCAGGCCGAGGCCAGCAGCAAGGCGGCCGAGGACGCGGCCGACGTGTTCTGGCAGAGCAACTACGGGCGCTCGTTCCCGTCCGACCTCGGCAGCGCCCAACAGGCGATGGCCATCGTGCAGGACCCAGCCACCGCTCCGCTCTTCGAACAGATGAACGCCGACGTCGCCGACGCCCTGCAGAACTGGGACAACGAGACCGAGGGCGGCGACCCCAACCGCACCAAGCTGATGCGCAAGATCAAGGCCCTCTACACCAGCAACGGCCGACCGTTCGAACCACTGCTGTTCGAATACGCCCTCGCCGCCAACGGAATGTGATCCGTGGCCGTCACCCGCACCCTCTCCGCGCCGAAGCCATCGGCTGCCAGCCGGATGACGGTCAACGCCACCGCCCGCTCGGCCCCGCCGTCACTGGCTGCGATCCTCGCCCAGCGCTCGGCCGCTCCCCGCGGACCGGTGGTCCCACTGCGCCTGCAGGCCCAGCAGAAGCAGCAGAAGCAGCAGCAACAGGGCGGGCTGGCCGGGCTGTGGAACAACGCCCAGCAACT
>JASLIH010000184.1 GCA_030152105.1 Actinomycetes bacterium | reverse complement strand
GACCACGACCACCCAGCTGCCGGTGACCACCACCCAGCCACCGACCGCCGGGGTGCTGCTGGCACCCCTCCTGGGGCTGCTGTACCTGTTCCGCGCCCGCCTGCCGGCCCCGGGCCGACACGCCCGCCCAGGCCGCTGGCGCCTGCCTCAGGTCAGGTCGCGGCGGGCCACCAGGCGGCCGCCGAGGAGGGCCAGGCCCAGGCCGTAGGCGGCGAACACCAGGGCGCCGGCCCACATCGGCAGGGTGCCGTCGCCCGGTGCGGTCAGGGCCGCGGCGGCGCCCTTGGGCAGCCAGCGCTCCAGCCCCGGCTGGTGCAGGATCCCGGTCAGGACCCGCTCGACGCCCTGGGTCCACCACAGCAGGCCGACGACCACGGCCGCGACCTGGTTGCGCAGCAACGCCCCGAGCCCGGTCCCGAGCACGGCGTACAGCGCGACCGCGACCGCCAGCCCGGCCACCCGGGCGGCCACCCCGGCGTCGGCGATGGCGACCTCGATCCCCTTGGCCCGCAGCCAGGGAAGGCCGACGGCGAGCACCGCCGCCGAGGACGCCGCGGCCATGGCCAGGCCGGTGACGGCGGCGGCGGCCAGCTTGGCCGCCACCACCCGGCCCCGCTTCGGGGTGACCAGGAAGGTCGAGGTGGCGGTGCCGTGGCGCAGCTCCCCGGCCATGCCGAGGACGCCGAGGACGAGGGCGGCAAGGGTCAGCGGCTGGGCCGGGACCAGGACCAGCAGGCGCAGGGCGTCGGGGCCGAGGGCCGGCTGGCCGGGCCGGCCGGCGAGCAGGAGCACGACGGCGACCAGGGCCGCGGTGCCGGCGGCGGCCAGGGTCAGCAGGACGCGGGCGGTGCGGGTGGTGCGGAGCTTCAGCAGCTCCGAGTGGACGAGCCGGGTCATGGCCGTTCTCCTCTCCCGCCGGTGAGCTCGAGGAAGACGTCCTCGAGGTTGGAGCGTTCGAAGCGCATCTCGTGGAGCACGACGCCGCCGGCCGCGGCCGCCTGGCCGACCTGCTCGGTGGTGGCTCCGGTGACCGTCAGCTGGCCGGGGCCGTCGAGGGCGACCCGGGCGCCGCTGGCGACCAGGAGGTCGCGCAGCGCCTCGGGTTGCGGGGTCCGGACCCGCACCGCCCGGTCGGCCCCGGCGGTCAGGTCGGCCAGGGTCGACTGGGCGACCAGACGGCCCCGGTCGATGATCACGACCTGGTCGACTGTCTGGGCGACCTCGGCCAGCACGTGGCTGGAGACGAGCACGGTCCGGCCCTCGTCGGCCAGGCCCCGGACCAGGCCGCGCAGCCAGTGCACGCCCTCGGGGTCGAGGCCGTTGGCCGGCTCGTCGAGGATCAGGACCTCGGGGTCGCCGAGCAGGGCGCCGGCCAGCCCGAGCCGCTGGCGCATGCCGAGCGAGAAGCCGCCGACCCGGCGGCGCCCGGCGGCGGCCAGCCCGGTCAGCTCGAGCGCCTGGTCGGCCCGGCCCGGGTCGATCCCGGCGGCCACGGCCAGGACCCGGAGGTGGTCGCGGGCCGAGCGGCCGGGATGGAACCCGCTCGCCTCCAGGACGGCCCCGACCCGGCGGGCCGGGTCGGGCAGCTCCCGGTAGGGCCGGCCGGCGACGGTGGCCGTGCCCGCGGTCGGGGCGACCAGGCCGAGGAGCATCCGCAGGGTGGTCGTCTTGCCGGCGCCGTTGGGGCCGAGGAAGCCGGCCACCGTCCCCTGGTCGATCTCGAAGTTGAGCTGGTCGACGGCGAGCACGTCGCCGAAGCGCTTGGTGAGCCCCTGCACGCTGATCGCCGCCATGGCGTGTCTCCTCCCTGAGCCGGTGACACCGACGACGCTACGGGCCGCGACGGCGGCGGTCGTCAGCCTGGCGGCCGCTCCTTGAGGTCGGCCTGGAGGCGGAGACGGGACCGCCCGTCAGCCCGGAGGCGCACCCGGGCCGGGGGTGACCAGGCCGGTCTCGTAGGCCAGCATCACCAGCTGAGCCCGGTCGCGGGCCTGGAGCTTGGCCAGGACCCGGCTCACGTGGGTCTTGGCGGTGGCCGCGCTGACCACCAGCAGCTCGGCGATCTCGGCGTTGGACAGGCCCCTGGCCACCAGGGCCAGCACCTCCCGCTCCCGGACGGTGAGGGAGGCCAGCGCGGCCGGGGTGACCGGGCTCGGCTCGGGCCGGCGGGCGAACTCGGCGATCAGCCGCCTGGTGACGCTGGGCGCGAGCAGGGCGTCGCCGGCCGCGACCACCCGGATGGCGGCCAGCAGGTCGGCCGGGGGCGTGTCCTTCAGCAGGAAGCCGCTCGCCCCGGCCCGCAGCGCCTGGTAGACGTACTCGTCCAGATCGAAGGTGGTGAGGACCAGGACGCGGACGCCGCCGGCCTGGTCGAGGGCGACGATCCGGCGGGTCGCCTCCAGCCCGTCCATCCGCGGCATGCGGATGTCCATGAGGACCACGTCGGGCAGCTCCCGCCGGGCCTGCTCGACCGCCTCGACGCCGTCCCCGGCCTCGCCGACGACCTCCAGGTCGGGCGCCGACTCGACCAGGACCCGGAACCCGGCCCTGACCAGCGTCTGGTCGTCCGCGATCACCACCCTGATCGCCGGGGCACCCCCTTGGGGTTCCCCGGACCCCTCCCGATTCAGCGGGGCACCCCCCCGGGGTTCCCCGGACCCCTCCGGCCGGATCACTGCTGTGCCTCCTCGACCGGCAGGGTGGCCGCCACCCGGAAGCCGCCGCCGGGGAGGGGACCGGCCTCCAGGGTGCCGCCGTACAGAGCGGCCCGCTCGCGCATGCCGGCGATGCCGTGGCCGCTGTGCCCCTGGTCGCCGGGGACGGCCCCGCGGCCGTCGTCGACCACCTCGACGGCGACCCGGCCGGGGGCGTGGCGGACCGCGACCCGGGCGGTGGCCGGCCCGGCGTGGCGGACGACGTTGGTCAGCGCCTCCTGGACGATCCGGTAGGCCGACAGGTCGAGACCGGCCGGCAGCTCGGACGGTGTCCCCTCGATCCGGACCTCGACCCGCACCCCGGCCCTGGCGACCTCGGCGGCCAGGGCCTCCACCTCGGCCAGGCCGGGCGCCGGGGCCAGGCTGCCCCGGGTCTCGGCCTCCTGGCGGAGCACGCCGAGCAGCCGCCGCATCTCGACCAGGGCCTGGCGGCTGGTCGCCTC
>JASLIH010000369.1 GCA_030152105.1 Actinomycetes bacterium | reverse complement strand
CGCACAGGGCGGCCAGCAGGGCGGCCCGGCTCAGGACCAGACCCCAGTCGGGCGACGCGGTGAGCGCCTCGCGGCCCGCCTGGACGGTCCACTCGACCGGGTTGTACCTGGCCACCGACTGGATCCAGCCGGGCACGAGGTCTCGCTGCATGAACGCCGAGGACAGGAAGGTGAGGGGCAGCAGGATGAAGTTGGAGGCGGCGATCACCGTCTCCTCCTTGCGGGCCAGCAGGGCCATGCCGTTGGACAGGGCGCTCAGCGACCCCCCGAGCAGGGCCGAGCAGCCGATCAGGACGGCCAGGCCGGCCAGCCCTCCCGGGAAGCGGGCCCCGACCAGCAGGCCGAGCCCGATCACGATCAGCGACTGGATCAGCGAGACGATCGCCAGCTGGACCAGCCTGCCGGTGATCAGCGCCTGGAGCACGGCCGGGACGGCCGCCGAGCCGTCGTCGGTCCGGGCTCGCAGGGAGCGGCCCTCGACGGTCACCTCCCAGATGCCGGGGACCCGGTGAAGGGCGGTGTGGGCCTGGCCGTCGGCCTGGGGGTCGTTCAGCTCGACCTGGATGGCGTCGCCGCGCAGCTCGCCCTTGAGCTCGTTGGGGGTGCCCTCGGCGACGATCCGGCCGTGGTCGACGATGGCCAGCCGGTCGGCCAGCCGGTCGGCCTCCTCCAGGTAGTGGGTGGTGAGCAGGATGGTCAGGCCCTCGGAGCCGGACAGGTGGGCGATCTCGGCCCACATGTCGGCTTGCCGGCGCCGTTGGGGCCGAGCAGCCCGAACACGGTGCCGGCCTCGACCGAGAAGCTGAGCCCGTCAAGGGCACGGACGTCCTTGTAGGTCTTGGTCAGGTCGCGGGCCTGGATGGCCGCGCCGGTCGGGGTCATCTGCTGCCCTCCTCGGTGTCGGGGGACTGCTTGAGGACATTCCGGATGCGCTCCAGCGCCTCGTCGAGGATGGCCGCGCACTCGCGAACCTGGGCCTCGGTCAGCTGGGCCCGGCGGATCGCCTTCTGGGTCCGGTCGAGGAAGTACCACAGGCGGCCGTCGACGCTCTGGTCGTACCAGTCCCAGCGCTGGTCGCCGCCCTGGTCGCGGCGCGAGCGGTTCTCGTGGCGCTGCTCGCGGCGTATCTCCCGGGCGGCCTGCTTCAGCTCCTGCTTGAGGTCGCGAACCGTGCCCCGGACCTCGTCGCGGATCTCGCGGGCCATGCCCTGCACCGAGCCGGAGATCTCGGCCTCCAGCTCGTCCAGCTCGTCGTGCCTGGCGGCCAGCTCCGCGCGGCCGGCGTCGGTGATCTGGTAGACCTTGCGGCCGCCCTCCTTGGTCTGGGTGACCAGGCCCTCGGCCTCGAGGCGCTGCAGCCGCGGGTAGATGGTGCCCGGGGAGGGGGCGTACAGGCCCATGAAGCGGTCCTCCAGCAGCCGGATCACGTCATAGCCGTGGCGCGGGCTCTCCTCCAGCAGCTTGAGCAGGTACAGCCGCAGCCGCCCGTGACTGAAGACGGGACTCACAGCTGTGCCTCCGGGGAACCGCGGAGGAGAGCGACGTGGCCGGAGGTGCTGGACGCCCGGAGCCGGCCGGTGCCGCTGCCCAGCCGCCCCCTGGCCGCGTGCCGGCCCGGGGTCCGGTCGAGCTCGAGCTGCCCGAAGGCGCTGGCCACCTGGCCGGAGGTCGACTGGAGCTTGACCTCGAGGTCGCTGGCCTCGGGCACGCGGACGGTGAGGTCCCCGGAGACGCTCGACAGCTCGATGTCCCGGTCCCCCGAGGGCCCGAGGTCCATGGCGATCGTCCCCGAGATGGTCCTGGCCCGCACCGACCCGCCGCCCTCGGCCACGGTGATCTCGCCCGAGACGGTGGCCGCCGACAGGTCGCCCCTGATGGCCGAGGCCTGCACCGCCCCCGACACCGTCTCGGCCTCGGCCGCGCCGCCAAGGCCGGCAAGGGTGATCTCGCCGCTGACCGTCTTGGCCAGTACCGGGGCCCGCAGCCCGCCGGCCATCAGGCTGGCCGAGACCACCTGGAGCTCGACCCGGCAGTCGCGGGGCACGGCCAGCGTCACCACCGCCTTGCGCTTCCCCATGCTGGTCAGCCAGGCCAGCAGGCCGGAGCGGCCCGGGCGCTCGTAGTCGACCGTCAGGGCCCCGTCCTCCTGGCGGACCCGCAGCGGCTCTCCCTCCAGCTGCGACACCTCGAGGGTCGGCGGGCCGTCGCTGCCGACGACGCTCACCGCCCCCTCGATCAGCTGGACAAGGACCCGGTCGACCGGGTCGAGCTCACGCTTGCCGGGTTGGTCGATCGTCCAGCTGGCCATGGCGTCCCCTCCTGCTCCATACTTGATGATCCGCGATATATCTCGTTCTCGGAATCAAGATATATCTCGAGTTGCGGATCTCGTCAAGAGGTGTGGAGGGCGCGGACCGTTTCGATGGTGTCGGCCTCCTCAGGCCGCTTGTCCGGGCGGTAGCGCAGGACCCGGGCGAAGCGCAGGGCCAGGCCGCCCGGGTAGCGGGGGCTGGTCTGGAGGCCGTCGAAGGCGATCTCGACCACCAGCTCGGGTCGCACGTGGACCACCCACTGGTCGGTCGGGCCGTCGGCCAGCTCGAGCAGGCGCTCGGTCTGCCAGGCCAGCAGCTTGTCGGTGAGGCCCTTGAACGTCTTGCCGAGCATCACGAACCCGCCGGTCTCGGGATCGCGGGCGCCAAGATGCAGGTTGCTGAGCCACCCTTTGCGCCGGCCGTGACCCCACTCGACAGCCAGCACCACCAGGTCGAGCGTGTGGACCGGCTTGACCTTCAACCAGCCAGTCCCACGGCGGCCCGCCTCGTACGGCGCGGCCAAGGACTTGACCAGCACGCCCTCGTGACCGCGGGCAAGCGCGTCGCCCAGAAACCCCGCGGCGACCAGCGGGTCGGCGGTCACGGTGCGGGGGATCCGCAGCGCCTCAGGGACCACGGCGGCCATGGCGGCGTGGCGGTCGGCGCCGGCCTGGTCGAGCAGGTCCTGGCCGTCGAGGTGGAGCAGGTCGAACAGGAACGCGCTGAGGGGCAGGGTGGCGGCCAGCCGCTCAACGCCCAGGCGGCTGCCGACCCGGCTGGCCGTGACCTGGAACGGATGAGGCCGCCCGCCCGGCTGGAGGGCGATGAGCTCGCCGTCGAACACGGCCGCCCGCACCGGCAGGGCCAGGGTGGCCGCCACCACCTCGGGCACCCGGGCGGTGATGTCGTCGAGGGTCCGGGTGAACACGGCCACCTCGGTCCCGGCCCGGTGCACCTGGACCCGGGCCCCGTCGAGCTTCCACTCGACGGCCGCCTCGCCGACCTTCTCCATGGCCGCCTCGATGGTGGGGGCCGTCGAGGCCAGCATCGGCTGGAGGGGGCGGCCGACCTCCAGGTGGAACTGGCGCAGCCCGGGCACGCCTTCGGCCAGGGCGACCTCGGCCACCGGGCCGAGGGCCCCGCGCAGCATCAGCGCCCGGCGGACCTCGGCCCCGGCGACCCCGGCGGCCCTGGCGATGGCCTCGACCATCACCCCCTCCAGCGCGCCCTGGCGCAGCTCGCCCGAGAGCAGCCCGATCAGGAACCGCTGCTCGGCCGCGGTGGCCCGGCCGAACAGCTCGGCCACCAGCCGCCGCCGCTCGGCCTGGGAGCCGGGCCCGGCCAGGCGGCCGATCCGCTCGAAGGCGGCGTCGGTGGAGGCCACGGTCAGGGAGGGGGCGGCCGCCGGGTCGGGCGCGTCCCGCAGGGCCGCCCAGCCGACCCCGATCTGGCGCTGGCGCAGCTCGCCGGAGAGGAAGGCCACCGCCGGGCGGACCTCGCCCGGCTCCAGGCGCCGCAGGCAGGCCGCCAGCCGCTCCACCTTGGCCAGGCGGGCGGAGCTGGCGGCGACGGCGGCGGACGTCTCGGCAACCTCGTCGAGCAGCACGGGCCCATTGTCCCCCGGAAGGGCGGTCGAGTAGGTTCCGCAGGTGAGACGAACTGGGTGGGTGCTGCTCGCGGCCACCGCCGGGGGGGCCGGCTGGGCGGTCGCCGAGCTGGCCCGGCCGCGGCGGGCCGACATCGCTGTGTTCGACCCCGACGAGGTCGCCCGGCTGGAGACGGCCATGTGGCGCTCCTACTACGACCGGCGTCGCCTGCCCCTGTTCGGCCAGCTGGTGTCCCTGCTCCAGGGCCAGTTCCACCTCCAGCCGCTGCGGGCGGTGGCCCTGGCCGGCCTGGCCGCCCGGGCGGCGGCCGTGTTCCAGGTGGGCCAGTCCCACGACGACTACCGCCGCGCCCTCCCCTACCTGGAGCGCTACTACGCGGCCATCCGGACCGTCAGCGAGGTCCCGTTCGACCCCGAGCGGGCCGCCTCGCTGGAGCTGGAGTGGTGGATCGTGCATCGCGAGGCCGCCCTCCACCCGCCCGGCGACCTCGAGCACGCCCTGGCCGCCCTGGCCGCCGAGCTCTACCAGGTGCCGGCCGAGCGCCTCTGGACCCATGCCAGCCGCCGGGCCGAGGCGATGACCATCCGCGACCATGCCTCCTACCGCGAGATCGGGGTCCTGGACGACGACTGGGACCGGATCGAGGCCGTCCTCTGGGTGGCCTGGAAGGCCCTGGCCGACGAGGTCAGGACGGCACGGGAGGAAGCGGCCGAGGAGCGCTGACCGCGCGCCGCGCGGCCACCACGGCGACGCCGCTCCAGGCGACGTCGCCGACGACGAACAGCAGGCGCGACACCACCGCGATCACGGCCGCCACCGGGGCGGTGACGGTCGAGCCGAGGAGCAGCAGCAGGGCGGCCTCGCGGACCCCGGCCCCGGCGGGCACGACCAGCAGCAGCGGGCCGCTGACGAAGGCGGCCGCGAACGCGCCCGTGCACTGGAGCCACAGCAGCGCCCCGCCCTCGGCGCCGAGCTGGCGGGCCAGCAGGTCGACGTGGGCCCCGTAGCAGAGCCAGGAGACGACCGCCCAGCCGGCGACCCGGAGGATGCCGCCGAGCGACAGCGGGGCCGGCATCGGCGGCCGCCTGGCCAGCCGCAGGGCCAGGGCGATGGC
>JASLIH010000139.1 GCA_030152105.1 Actinomycetes bacterium | reverse complement strand
AGGAAGTGGTCGCCGTTGACCAGGTCGGTGGTCCAGGGCGGGCTGTTGGTGAGGCTGACGATGGCGTCCAGGTCGAAGCGGGCCAGGGTCTGGTCGATGCCCTCGGTGGCCAGGCGCTTGGAGGTGGCCAGGGCCTCGAGGTAGGCCGGGTCGTCGAGGCCGGCGGTGGCCTCGGCGGCCAGGAAGATCTCCTGGCCGAACCAGCGCAGCTCGCGGTCGGCGTTGGCCTCGTTGAAGGCGATCAGGTCGGCCAGGGTGCGCATCGAGGTGCCGCGGAGCTCCGACAGGTAGGCGGCGACGTCGGCCTTGAACTCGGACAGCAGCACGGTGAACTCGGGGTCGAAGGTGTCGGCCACGTTGGGGATGTCGGCCGGGTCGACCACGGTTGCGCCCAGCCGGCTGAGCTCGGCCATGGCCGCCTCGGCGACGGCGTCGGCCTCGGGGCTGATCCCGAACACGCCCTCGCGCCAGACGCCGACGCGGGCCCCACGCAGGCCGTCGGGGTCGAGGAAGCGGCGGTAGTCGCGGTGGCTGTGGCCCTTGGAGTCGGCGGTGGCCGGGTCGCGGGGGTCGACCCCGGTCATGGCCCCGAGGACGGTGGCGGCGTCGGTCACGGTGCGGGCCATGGGGCCGGTCACGTCCTGGCTGTGGGCGAGGGGGACCACGCCCGAGCGGCTGGTCAGCCCGAGGGTGGGCTTGATCCCGACCAGGGCGTTGTGCGAGGAGGGGCAGACGATCGACCCGTCGGTCTCGGTCCCGAGCGACACGGCGGCCAGGTTGGCGGCGGTGGCCGTGCCCGACCCGGAGCTGGAGCCGCAGGGGTTGTGGTCGAGGACATAGGGGCTGAGGCACTGGCCGGCCCGGCCCGACCAGCCGCTGGAGGACTGGGTGGAGCGGAAGTTGGCCCACTCCGACAGGTTGGCCTTGCCGAGGATGACCGCCCCGGCCCGGCGCAGCCGCCGGATCACGAACGCGTCCCGGGGCACCTCGGCCCCGAGCAGGGCCAGCGACCCGGCGGTGGTCGCCATCCGGTCGCGGGTGGCGAAGTTGTCCTTCACCAGGATCGGGATGCCGTGCAGAGGCCCGCGGACCTTGCCCTGGCGGCGCTCGGCGTCGAGCTCCCGGGCGATGTCGAGGGCGTCGGGGTTGACCTCGATCACCGAGTTGAGCTGGATCCCGGACAGGTCGATCTGGCGGATGCGGCGCAGGTAGGCCTGGGTGAGCCGGCGCGAGCTGAGCCGGCCCGACGCCATCGCCGCCTGCAGCTCGGCGATGGTGGCCTCCTCGAACGGGAACGAGGGCACGTCGTGGTCGGTCGCGGCCATGGCACCGGCAGCATTGGCGACGGTGCCGGCGCCGGCAAGTGCCCCCGCCGCCCCGGCGGTGCCCGAGGCCTTGAGGAAGCTCCTGCGGCTGATCCGATCGGGCATGGGCCCTCCCATCACGGGACCTCCGGCGGGTGCGGCGGCAGCCCCCGGAGTCTAGTCCACCATGCAACCTTTAGACAGGTTTGTCCAAGCTCGGACTGCTTGCTCTCAGAGCAGGTCGTCCAGGGACTTCTTGGGCTTCTGCTCGGCCCCGGCGACCAGGTCGTCGAAGCTGGGTGCCTGCCGGCGGCGGGTCACGGCGTCGGTCAGGGGGTCCTTGCCGCCCAGGTCCTTGCCGGCGACCAGCAGGTCGTCGAGGGAGGCCCGGGACTTGCCCTCCAAGCGCAGCCGGATGGCGGTCAGGGTGGCCGACTGGTCGGGCTCGAGGCCGTGGCGGTTGTTGAGCTGGGTGAGGGCCAGCTCGGCCCTGGTCAGCAGCTCACGGTCGGTCGGGCCGAGGTCGTCGGAGGGCTCGGTCATGGAGATGGCCTCCTACAGCTTGCGGGCGACCAGCTCGGCGACCGGGCTGCGCTCGCCCTTGACGAGGGTGACGTGGCCGAACAGCGACTCGCCCTTGAGCCGCTCGATCATGGCCGCGACCCCGGAGTCCGGGTCGACATAGGGGTGGTCGACCTGGGAGGTGTCGTGGCACAGGACCAGCTTGGAGCCCTCGCCGAGCCGGCTGGCCAGCGAGCGCAGGACCCCGTACTCGACGTTCTGGGCCTCGTCGAGGATGGCGAAGGTGCGGGTGAAGGTGCGCCCGCGGATGAAGGTCAGCGGCTCCAGCTGCACCGTGCCGTCGTCCAGCAGCCCCTGGACCAGGTCCTGGGTGTAGCTCTCGCGCCGGTCGGCGTCATGGCTGCCCCGGAACAGCTGAGCCAGGGTGTCGTGGATGGCCTTCATCCACGGGGAGATCTTCTCGTCGACGTCGCCGGGCAGGAAGCCGAGGTCCTGGCGCCCGACCGGGACCACCGGGCGGAACACCAGCACCCGGTCGTAGTTGCCCTGCTCCAGGGTCTGCTCCAGCCCGGCGGCCACGGCCAGGTAGGTCTTGCCCGTCCCGGCGTTGCCGGCCAGCGACACCAGCGGCACCTTGGGGTCGTGCAGCAGGTGCAGGGCGAACTGCTGCTCCTTGGAGTGGGCCCGCACCCCGAAGGTCTCGGGCGGCTCCCCGACCAGGGCGACCTCGACCGGCTCACCGGCCTCGACGGTCCGCCGGACCTGGCCAAGGGCGCTCTGGCTGCCCGAGCGCAGGACCACGAACTGGTTGGCCCACAGGGGCTGGTCGGCGGTGATCTGGCCGCCCCGGCCGGCGTAGATGGCGTCGATCCCGGCGGCCTGCTCGCAGACGGCCACCCCCAGGTAGCCCTCCTCGATGGCCACCCGCTCGTGGCGGTACTCCTCGGCCAGGAGCTTGAGGGCCTCGGCCTTGATACGCAGGCTGGCGTCCTTGGAGACCAGCACCACCTCGCGCTCCCCGGCCAGCTCCTTGGCCAGGTTGGCGGTGGTGGCCAGGATCCGGTTGTCGCTGGAGTCCGAGGAGAGGGCCTCGGGCAGGTCCAGCCGGGAGGCCAGGCTGACCTCGACCCAGATGCGGCCGCCCCCCGGCAGCTCGACCCCGTCCGACAGGTTGCCCTGCTGGCGGAGGCGCTCCAGGGTGCGGATGGCCCGCCTGGCCGAGGCCCCGGTGTCGTCGGGCCGGGTCTTGAGCTTGTCCAGCTCCTCGACCACGGTCAGCGGGATGGCGATGTCGTGCTCCTGGAAGCGACCCGGGGCCTCCGGGTCGGCGATGAGCACGTTGGTGTCGAGCACATAGGTCCGGGCCATCACACCCAACGGTACCTGACCAAGAGGGACTTGCAATGACTAGTTACCTAGAACTAGACTCCGCGATGCGGGTACAGACCGCCCCCGATTATGGGGACGGCGGGGCCCGGGACCGTTTCTTCTCCGGCGGCCTGCTCTGGGGGATCAGGCCGTTGCGGGGTCCTGGGAGTCGCCGTGGGGGCGGGCAGCGTCAGTCGTCAGACGACGCCAGGGAAGGGCCGCGGAGCCACCGCGGCCCTTCTTTTTTGTGCCGCGACACCCCATTTGCCCGGTAGTTCTACTTAGGTGAGGGCGGCCAGGTCCTCCTGGGTGAGCTGGAGGTTGCCGGCCGGGAGCCAGCCGTCGACCTGGGAGGGGCGGCGGGCCCCGACGATCGCCCCGGTGACCCCCTCGGTGGCCAGGACCCAGGCCACGGCCGCCGCGGCCACCGGGACCCCGTGGCGCCCGGCCACGGGCTCCAGCCGCCGGGCCAGCTCGAGGTTGGCCTCCAGTCTTGGCGGGCGGAAGTCGGGGTCGTTGCGGCGCCAGTCGCCCTCGGGCAGGTCGCGGGCCCGTTCGGCGTCGAAGCCGCCGCTGAGCAGGCCCGAGGCGAGCGGGCTGTAGCAGATCACCCCGGTGCCGTTGGCCGCCGCCCAGGGGATCAGCTCGGCGGCGGCCGACCGGTCGAGCAGGCTGTAGGGCGGCTGGAGGGAGTCGACGTGGCGGACCGCCTCGCAGCGCTCCAGCAGCCCGACGTCGAAGTTCGACACCCCGGCCCAGCGGACCTTGCCCTCCTCCACCAGCTCGGCCATGGTCGCCCAGGAGTCCTCCACCGGCGTGCCCGTCACGGTGTCCGGCCAGTGGAACTGGTACAGGTCGACATGGTCGGTGCCGAGCCGCTTGAGGCTCTGCTCGAGCTCGAACCGGATCGTCTCCGGTCTGAGATCGTAGGTCGGCTCGTTGCGCTCGCGCCCGTACCAGGGCCGGCCGCACTTGGTGAACACCAGCACCTCGCCGCCGTGCTCTCGCACCACCTGGCCGACGACCTCCTCGGAGTGGCCGAGGCCGTACACGGCGGCGGTGTCGACCCAGCTCACCCCCGAGTCGAACGCCTTGTGGAGGGCGGCGATCGACTCGTCGTCGTCCTGCGGTCCCCAGCCGAACTGCCAGGGGCCGCCGATCGCCCAGGCGCCGACCCCGACCACCGAGATCTCCGGCCCGTCCCTGCCCAGCCCGCGGAACTGCATGGCGCCTCCTACCCGCGCTTCCGCAGCCAGCCGCCGGGGTTGAAGCTGAACAGGAACTTCTCCCGCGAGCGGTCGACCTCGAAGTCGTCGCGTTCCTTGAGGAAGTCCTGGACGGCCTCCATCGGCCCGGGCCCGAAGGCCTCGTAGACCGGGTGGCCGTTGATGTTGGTGTCCTCCACGACCAGGTAGCTGCCCGGGGTGACCAGCGGGGCGTACGCCCGCAGCTCGGCCAGGACGTGGTCGCGGCTGTGGTCGGAGTCCAGCACCACCAGCACCGTGCCCGCCCCCCTGGCCCGCTCGGCCACCTGGGCGACCACGTCGTGGTCGGTGGAGGAGGCGGTCAGGTAGGTGAGCCGGGGGTGGGCCGGCCGGTCGGGCCAGTGGCCGATGTCGACGCTGACGACCTCGCCGGTGCCGATGGTCTCGCACAGGGTGGCCAGGTACAGGGCGCTGCCGCCGTGGGCGGTGCCGGTCTCCACGATCAGGCCGGGCCGCAGCTCCCACAGCAGCTCCTGGTAGACCCAGAGGTCCAGCGGGACCTTCCAGGTCGTGACGCCCAGGAAGGTGGTGTCCTTCCAGGTCCCGCCGGCCTCGCCGGCCTCGTAGTAGCGCCGGTGGAAGCCGTCGGCGACGTCGTCGCGCCAGCCCTCGGCGGGGGCGAGCAGGCCGAACTCGTCGCGGACGTGCCGCTCCCATTCGGGGCCGGTGGACAGCCGCCGTGAGGCGGCCAGGGCCTTGTCGCGCAGGCGGCGGCGGACACTGGTGGGCAGCAGGGGCATGGCCAGCAGTCTATACCGGGGTCTCGGCGCCTCTTAGGTGCTTGGGGAGGTCGGCAGGCTATACCGGGGTCTCGGCGCCTCTGTGGGCGGTGAGGTCGACCGGCTGGAGGCGGGCCGAGGGCCGGTGGACCCGGCCGACCTTGGCGCAGGGGCGGCCCTCGCGCAGGACCACGTCGGCGGTGTAGTCGGCGCTCCCCTTGAGCAGCGAGGAGCCGACGGCGTAGGAGTCGACCGGGACCCGGGTGGCCTCGAAGGCGGCGATCCGCTCGGCCGTGAAGCCGCCCGAGACGATCACCCGGACGTGGCCGAACCCTCCGTCGTCAAGGGCCTGGCGGACCTTCTCGACCAGACGCCGGTTGACCCCGGTGGGGGCGAACTCCCCCATCTCCGACCAGAGGGAGCGGTCGACCATGGTCCCCGAGGTGTCCAGCCGCACCCCCCACAGCCGCTCCCCGAACTCCTTGGCGCAGGCCAGCGAGGTCGCGACCGAGTCGTTGTCGAAGTCGACCAGGGCGATCAGCGGCACCCCGGGGAACTGGCGGGCGAAGGCGGCCACCGCAGCCACCGTGTCGCCGCCGAAGGTGGCGATCAGGGCGTGCGGGATGGTCCCGAGGCCGCGCTCGCCCCACCAGGCGGCCTGGGCGTCGGTGGCCACCCCCTGGGCGCCGCCGACGAAGGCGGCGTAGCCGTCGCCGCCCTGGGTCGCCCAGTGGTCGAAGCGGTCGGCGAAGAACAGCACCGGCTTGCCCCCGGCCGCGTCCACTACCCGGCGGACGTTGCTGGCGACCAGGGTCCGGCGGGCCAGCACGCCCAGGTAGACGCTCTCCAGGTGGGCGACCAGCCGGTAGGGGGCGGTGAGCTCGACGACCGGCTCCCAGGCGCCGACCAGGTCGCCGTCGCGCAGCGCCGACACCTCCAGCTCGCCCGGCTCGGCCCGGCGCCAGTGGCGGTCGAAGGTCGCCTCGGCCTCCACCTGGGCCCGCATCCGCTCGATCCAGGCCTCGCCCCCGACCGAGCGGGCCCGGCGGGCGGCGTCGCGGGCGGCCAGGTAGGCGGCGAAGGCCCGGTCGGCCGCCTCGGCGTCCCGGAACGAGCCCGCGCCGAGGGCGAGCACGGCCAGGGCCTCGTCGATGCCGCAGGCCACCATGGCGTCCGAGCGCTGGAACACCTGCATGGTGACCCGGGTGTCGTCGCCCTCGGCGGCCAGGATCCGCCTCGACCGGTCGAAGTAGACGGCGGCCCGGTAGCCTGCCCGCAGCTCCACCACCGGCAGGTCGAAGATCCAGGCCGCCAGCCGTCCGTCGGTCGTGCGAGTATCCATAGGGCAACACTATGCTCCGACCATGGCTGGAGGAATGTTGAGGTTCCGGCGCCTCGCGGTCGTCACGATCGCGGCGACGTTCGTGCTGATCGCGGTCGGGGGCCTGGTGCGGGCGACCGACTCCGGGCTGGGCTGCCCCGACTGGCCGCGGTGCTTCGGCAGGCTGGTCCCCCCGGCCGAGCTGCACGCCTGGATCGAGCACTCCCACCGGCTGGTCGCCTCGGTGGTCATGGTGCTGGTGGCGCTGCTGGTGGTGGCCGCCTACCGGACCGGCCAGGAGCGGGCCGTGCGCCGGGCGGCCGTCGCCGCCCTGGTCATGGTGCTGGCCCAGGCCCTGATCGGGGCGTTCGTGGTCTGGTGGAAGCTGCGGGCCGACTCGGTCACCCTGCACCTGGCCACCGCCCTGGCCCTGGTCGCCCTGCTCATCTACATCGACTTCCGGGCCCGGTATGCCAGCGACCGGTCACGCCGCCACGGCCAGGACCGCGGCTTCGTGCGGCTGGCCGGGGCCGGGGCCGGCCTGCTGTACCTCCAGATGCTGGTCGGCTCCACCGTCACCGGCCACCTCGCCGGCCTGGCCTACCCCCTGAACGTGCTCCTGCCCGACCTCGGCCCGAGCGTCGCCCGCATCCAGCTCGCCCACCGGGCCCTGGCCATGGTGGTCGGGGCCCTGGTGCTGGCCATCTGGGTGGTGGCCCGGCGGACCCAGCGGGCCCACCCGACGGTGACCCGGCTGGCCGGCTACGCCGCCGGGCTGGTGGCCGTCCAGATCGGCCTCGGCCTGGCCAATGTGGCCAACCGCCTGTCCGCCCTCACGGTCGTCCCCCACCTGGCCGTGGGGGCGCTGCTGTGGGGCACGATGGTGGCCCTGGTGCTGCACGCCGACCGGTTCTGTGGCACCCCGGCCCGCGACCCGGCCGAGCCCGAGCCGGCCCCGGCCCGCACCGCCGGCCAGTCGGCCAGGGCCTACTTCCTGCTGACCAAGCCCCGCATCATCGAGCTGCTGCTGGTCACCACCGTCCCGACGATGTTCATCGCCGCCCGCGGGGTGCCGTCACCATGGCTGATGGCGGCCACCCTGTTCGGCGGGGCCCTGTCCGCGGCCAGCGCGAATGTCCTCAACTGCTACCTGGACCGCGACATCGACGCCCTGATGCGCCGCACGGCCCGGCGGCCCCTGCCCGCCCACCGGGTCGACCCGGGCGACGCCCTGCGCTTCGGGCTCGTCCTGGGGGTGGCCGGGTTCGTCTGGCTGTGGGCGGCGGTCAACCTGCTCTCGGCCGTGCTCGCCACCTCGGCCATCCTGTTCTACGTGTTCGTCTACACCCTCGGCCTCAAGCGCCGCTCGACCCAGAACATCGTGATCGGCGGGGCCGCCGGGGCGGTGCCGGTGCTGGTCGGCTGGTCGGCCGTCACCGGCCGGGTCGAGCTGCCGGCGCTGGTGCTGTTCGCGATCATCTTCTACTGGACCCCGCCGCATTTCTGGGCGCTGTCGCTGCGCTTCAAGGACGACTACGCGGCCGCCGGGGTGCCGATGCTGCCGGTGGTCCGGGGGACCAGGGAGACCTCGACCCAGATCCTCTACTACACGGTGCTGCTGGTCGCCGTGACCCTGCTGCTGTACCCGGCCGGGCGCATGGGGGCGCTGTACCTGGCCGCGGCCGTCGTCCTCGGCGGCGCGTTCATCTGGCGGGCCCTGGAGCTGCGCCGCGACCTCGACGGCCGGCGGGCCATCCGGCTGTTCAGCTTCTCCAACACCTACCTGGCCCTGCTCTTTCTGGCCATGGCCCTGGACGCGGTGGTACGCGGAGGGGCATGAGGTACAGTCGTTCCCGACCCGAACATCCCAGGAAGCGAGGCGACCGGACTCCGATGCGACGCGCGCGACTGATCGGCATCGTGCTGGTGGCGGTGCTGGTGCTGGCGGGATGCGGCTCGCTCACCCCGGTCACCGAGCAGGGCCGCGACATCCACGATCTCTACAACATCCTGTTCGTGGTCGCGGCGGTCATCTTCGTGCTGGTCGAGGCGGCGATCGTGTTCGCCGTGTTCCGCTACCGGCGCCGCAGCGACATGCTCCCGCCCCAGTTCCACGGCAACAACCTGCTCGAGGTGGTCTGGACGGTGGTGCCGCTGCTGATCGTGGCCACCCTGTTCGTCCTGACCTGGGGGGTCCTCGCCAAGGTCGACGCCAAGGCCGACAACCCGCGGGTGACCATGAACATTGTCGGCTTCCAATGGCAGTGGCAGTTCACCTACCAGGGCGAGCGCGTGCCCCTGCCGGCCGGCCAGAAGCCCCAGGACCTCACCATCAAAGGCACCATCGCCAAGCCGCCGGTCATGTACCTGCCGGTGGGCGAGCCGATCCGGTTCACCACCGAGGCCCAGGACGTCATCCACTCCTTCTACGTGCGCGAGTTCCTGTTCAAGCGCGACGCCTTCCCCGGCCATCTCAACACCTTCGACATCACCATCACCAAGCCGGGCGACTTCGGCGGCCAGTGCACCGAGTACTGCGGCCTGGCCCACCAGGCGATGCGCTTCACCGTCCGGGCGGTTTCCCGCCCCCAGTTCGACGCCTGGCTGGTGAAGGCCAAGAAGGAGGCGGCCAGCGGCTGCCCGGCCGACCCCAACCCGCGGAGGATCGCGGCCAAGGACATCGCCTTCAACAAGGACTGCCTGGCCGGCCCCGCGGACCGGCCGTTCGGGATCGTCTTCGACAACCAGGAGCCGGTCCCCCACAACGTCGTCTTCTTCCGGGGCGCCGACGCCGCCGCCCCGCCGATCCTGCCGGACAGTGAGACCCCGCCGTTCCCCGGCCCCAAGACCACCACCTACAAGCTGCCCGCGCTCAAGTCCGGCAGCTACTTCTTCCACTGCCAGGTCCACCCGGCCGGAATGCAGGGCAAGCTCGTCGTCCAGTAACGCTAAGGAGCACGTGCGATGGCGATCACGCAAGAACGGTCTGAGGCCGCCGCGGATGCGGCACACGGCATCAGCCCGCGTCGCCACCCGATCGCGGTCTGGCTGACCACCACCGACCACAAGAAGATCGGGATCATGTACCTGGTCAACTCCTACCTCTGGTTCGGGGTGGCCGGGCTCCTGGCGGTGTTCATCCGGGCCGAGCTCGCCCAGCCGGGCACCCAGTACTTCGGCGAGGAGCGCTACAACCAGCTGTTCACGATGCACGGGACCACGATGATCTTCCTGTTCGTGATCCCGATGCTGGCCGGGTTCGGCAACTACATCGTGCCGCTCCAGATCGGCGCCCTCGACATGGCCTTCCCACGGGTCAACGCGCTGTCGTTCTGGATGCTGCCGCTGGCCGGGCTGGTGCTGTACTCCAGCTACCTGCTGGGCGGCCCGGCCGACGCCGGCTGGACCCAGTACGCCCCGCTGTCGGAGGGGGTCGGCACCCCGGGCAACGCCATCGGCATCGACCTGTGGATCGTCGCCCTGCTGCTGGTCGGGACCGCGTCCATCCTTGGCGCGGTCAACTTCATCACCACCATCTTCAACATGCGGGCGCCGGGCATGACGATGTTCCGGATGCCCCTGTTCACCTGGACCATGCTGGTGACCTCGCTGCTGGTCCTGCTGGCCACCCCGGTGTTCACCAGCGCCCTGGTGATGCTGCTGATCGACCGCAACCTCGGCGGGTCGTTCTTCAACCCGGCCAACGGCGGGATCGCGGTGCTGTGGCAGAACGTCTTCTGGTTCTACTCGCACCCGGCGGTGTACGTGATGGTCCTGCCCGGCATGGGGATCATCTCCGACGTGCTGCCGGTGTTCTCCCGCAAGCCGCTGTTCGGCTACAAGGCGTTCGTGTTCGCCACCGCCGGCATCGGGGCGCTGGGCTTCAGCGTCTGGGCCCACCACATGTTCGTCACCGGCCAGGTGCTGCTGCCCTTCTTCTCCATCATGACCTTCCTGATCGCGGTGCCCACCGGGGTGAAGTTCTTCAACTGGATCGCCACCCTGGTCAAGGGCCAGATCACCTTCTCGACGGCGATGCTGTTCGCGATCGGGTTCCTGACCATGTTCCTGATCGGCGGCATCGACGGGGTGTTCCTGGCCTCGCCGCCGGTCGACTTCGCCCTCACCGAGACCTACTGGGTGGTCGCCCACATCCACTACGTGCTGTTCGGCGGCAGCGTGTTCGCCGTCTACGCCGGCTTCTACTACTGGTTCCCGAAGTTCTCCGGCCGAAAGCTCAACGAGGGCCTCGGCAAGCTCCACTTCTGGCTGCAGTTCATCGGGTTCAACCTGACCTTCTTCTCCATGCACATCCTGGGGCTGCTGGGCATGCCTCGGCGCATCCAGGACTACCCGCCGCTGCCCGACTGGATCGGCCTCAACCAGCTGCAGACCGTCGGGGCCCTGATCATCGCCCTGTCGACGGCGCCGTTCCTGGCCAATGTGGTCATGACCTTGCGCCGCAAGGACCGCGACCCCGAGGATCCCTGGGAGGGCAACACCCTGGAGTGGTACACCACCTCTCCGCCGCCGGCGCACAACTTCGACAGCCTGCCCGAGATCCACTCCGAGCGGCCGTTGTTCGACCTGCGCCACGCCGACGAGCTCACCGTCCATCCCGACGCCACCACCACAGGAGCCCGCTGATGGCCGTCGTAGACTCCGCCGCGCTCGACGAGCTGCCGGCCCCCGAACACCACAAGCCGGGCGGCATCAGCTCCTCGCTGCTGGGCATGGTCCTGTTCATCGCCTCGGAGGTGATGTTCTTCGGCGGCCTGTTCGGCGCCTACTTCACCATTCGCAGCTCGGCCACCGTGTGGCCGCCCGAAGGCACCCCGCACCTGTCGACCCTGTACGCCGCCGGGCTGACGACCATCCTGGTCACCTCGAGTGTGACCATGCAGCTGGGGGTGTGGGCGATCCGCAGGAACGACCAGCGCCGGCTGCAGCTGTGGCTGGTTCTCAGCCTGCTCCTTGGCGTCACCTTCCTGTGCGGGCAGGCATTGGAGTACTCCAAGCTGATCGGCGAGGGCATGACGCTGTCCAGCGGCGTGTTCGGCTCGACCTTCTACACCCTGACCGGCTTCCACGGCGCCCACGTCGCCGGCGGGGCCGCGTTCATCCTGATCGTGTTCCTGCGGGCCCGCTCCGGGCAGTTCACCGCCCGCTACCACGACACCGTCGAGATGGCCTCCTACTACTGGCACTTCGTCGACGTGGTCTGGCTGGGCCTGTTCAGCACCATCTACCTGCTCCGATGACCGCGCCTTCGACCGGGGGGAGGACCGACCGGTGATCATCGCCAGCCGGCTGTTCATGGCCATGGGGCTGTTCGGGCTGACCGCCGGGACCATCTACTTCCTGACCAACGACAACCCCGAGCTGGCCGGGGTCGGGCTGCTGGGGGCGTTCTTCGCGGCCTGTCTGTACATCGGGATCATGCTCTGGACGGCCAGCCCGGCCAACCGCCGCCGGGTGCCGGTGCCCGACACCGGCCTGGCCGGGTCGGCCGACCCGGAGCGGGGCGCCGCCGACGAGCAGGGCAACATCCACCATTTGGCCCCGACCTGGGCCCCGGTGGTCTACTCGCTGGCCGCGACCTGCCTGCTCGGCGGGTTCATCATGCGCAAGCAGGTCGCCGCCCTCGGCCCCTGGGGCATCGGGCTGGGGGTGGCCCTGTTCCTCGGGGCGACCGTCATCTGGTACCGCAACGTGGCCGTCGACCAGCGGGCCCGCCTGGCCCCCCATGGCGGCCCCACCGGGTCCGAGTACGGCATCGCCGTCCACCCCGAGGTCCCCGAGGTCGACACCAGCCCGGTCGGCCCGGCCAACTACTTCGAGCAGCTCCGCGAGGCCCTTGAGGTCGGCGACGCCGACTGGGCGGCCGCCGCGTATGCCCCCGACGCCGTCTACTACGAACCGGCGAACCCGCCGCACGAGGGTCGCGAGGCCATCCGCGCCTACCTCAACGACCTCCTCAAGGGCCACCGCAACCTCAAGGTCGACGTCCTGCGGATGGGCGTCGACGGCGACAGCGCCATCGTCGAGTGGACCTGGTCGTTCCGCTACGCCGACCGCCGCATCACCGACCGGCCCGGGGCCACCGTCCTCCAGATCGGCCCGGCCGGCATCGTGTACCACCGCGATTACCTCTAGGCAGGGCATTGGCCGCGTCCGCACCGCCTGACCAGGGTCCCCCGCCTCGCGCGCCGTCGCCCAGGGGCCGAGTCCGGTCGGGTCGGCTGCTGATCCTGGCCGTGCTGGTGGTGGTGGCGGTGGTCCTGCCGGCGGCGGCGGCCCTGCTCGACCGGCGCCAGCCGGCGACCCGCCTTGCGCCCGGGACCCCGCCGTCCTCGGCCCCGCCGGCCGCCCAGTCCTATCCCCCCGGCACCCCGGCCCCGGCCCTGCGCCTCCCCGGCCTGGACGGCGGCCAGGTCGACCTGGCCGCCCTGCGCGGCCGCCCGGTGGTGGTCAACTTCTGGGCCAGCTGGTGCGAGCCCTGCGTCCGCGAGTTCCCCCTCCTGCGGCAGGCCGCCAGCTCCCACCGCCCCGACCGTCTGGCCGTGGTCGGGGTCCTCTCCGGCGACACCCCGGCCGCCGCTCGCCCCTTCGTCCGTCGCCTCGACGCCACCTGGCCGATGGCGCTGGACCCCAACGCCACCACCGCCACCGCCTGGGGGGCCGTCGGCCTGCCCCACACCTATTTCATCCGTGCCGACGGCACCCTCGCCTCCCACCAGCTCGGCGAGCTCACCCAGGCCTCCCTCGACCGCCAGCTGGCCCAGATCCTCTAGCGCGCGTTCCCGGGTTCACCGCGGCCGGCCGACCCGGGGGATCTCCGCGGCATCTGCCCGGCCCGGGGGGTTCGCCCCGTGGGGGGTGCCGGGGCATAATGCGGTAGGCCGACCCGGGGCGTCGTGGCTCGCTTGGCGGCGGCTCGTTCGCCCCGGGTCGGCGTCTTGCGGAGGCCGCGACGGTGCGACCGGCCGCGGTGAACCCGGGGCGCTCAGCGGCGCCGCTTGCCACCCTCCTTGAAGATGCGGTCGAAGGCCTTGCGCGACCGCGCTTCGGAGAGGTCATGCAGGAACAGGACAATGCCAGCGATCGACAACAGGATCGCGGCGGCAACGATCAACGGCCCATACATGGCGGCGGCTCCCTTTCGCTGGGGGCTCTGTATTTTGGGCTCGCTCGGAACATTGCACATGCCGCAAGCGGCGTCAACTGCGCTCGCGCCCCAAGCGACTGGAGGGGCGCTGACTGGCTAGAGGCGGCCGGCGGCGAGCTCGGTGGAGCCGTCGGGGGCGACCAGGACGACGGCCAGGGAGGCGGCGGACTCCTCGGCCTCCTCGACAGCCTTGGAGACGGTCTCGCCCTTGAGACGCTCGCTGAGGCCGGGGTCTTCGAGGTCGGCGGGGAGCAGGATCAGGTCGGCGCCGTGGTCGCGGGCGTAGGCGACCAGGGCGTCGGTGCCGTGGTCGGAGGCCAGCCAGCCCCAGGCGTCGACGCCGGCCTCGCGGGCGGCGGCCACCTTGCCGGCGAACGGCTCGCGGCCCAGCTTGACCAGCTCCTGGTCGGAGAGGGGGTCGTGGAACTGGGCGCCCTCGCCCTGGGAGGCCCACTGGTTGGGCATGGGGTCGCTGAACGCCGAGGCCGAGTCGCGGTCGTACAGGATCACCTTGGCGCCGCCGCGGCGGCCGATCTCCAGGGCGGCGTCGCGGACGTGGTCCAGCTCGCCGTCCTCGGAGACGTAGGCGACCACCAGGCTGGCGCTGGCCACGGCGTCGTCGGCTGGCTGGTCGCTCACTGCGGCTCACCTCGGGTTGGTCGGGATCGGGTTCTCCGGCATCGTGACCGGCGCCTGGTGATCGCGCCACTCGAAGGTCGCCGGCTTCCACGAGCTTCTCAAACGGATCGGTATATGCTGGGAGGGCCGGTTGCCGGCCCCCTACCCTCGGGGTGGTGGGACGCTGCGCCCCGGGCCTCGAGCTGGCGGCGACCGGGTGCAGGCGACCCGTCCGTATCGAATTGAGGGAACCCACGATGACCAAGCCGGTCCAGGTGCTGGATCGCGTCACCATTCGCTTCGCCGGCGATTCTGGTGACGGCATGCAGCTCACCGGAGACCGTTTCACCAGCGAGACCGCGGCGTTCGGCAACGACGTGTCGACGCTGCCCGACTTCCCGGCCGAGATCCGGGCCCCCGCCGGCTCCATCGCGGGGGTGTCCGGCTTCCAGCTCCATTTCGCCGACCACGACATCCTCACCCCGGGTGACGCCCCCGACGTGCTGGTGGCGATGAACCCGGCGGCGCTCAAGGCCAACCTGGGCGACCTGCCCAAGGGCGCCAGCCTGATCGTCAACACCGACTCCTTCAGTGCCCGCAACCTCGACAAGGCCGGCTACGCCAGCAACCCGCTCGAGGACGGCGCCCTGGCCGACTACCAGGTCCACCCGGTGGCGCTGACCTCCATGACCCTGGAGGCGCTGAAGGAGTTCGACATCTCCAAGAAGGAGGCCGAGCGGGCCAAGAACATGTTCGCCCTCGGGCTCATGTCCTGGCTGTACCACCGCCCGACCGAGGCCACGGTCGCCTTCCTTGAGAAGAAGTTCGCCTCCCGGCCACTGATCGCCAAGGCGAACGTCACCGCCTTCAAGGCCGGCTGGAACTACGGCGAGACGACCGAGGCCTTCGCCGTCTCCTACGAGATCAAGCCGGCCGAGCTGGCACCGGGGACCTACCGGAACATCTCCGGGAACCTGGCCCTGGCCTACGGGCTGGTCGCGGCCAGCCAGCTGTCGGGGCTGCCGCTGTTCCTCGGCGCCTACCCGATCACCCCCGCTTCCGACATCCTCCACGAGCTGTCCAGGCACAAGGCGTTCGGGATCCGGACCTTCCAGGCCGAGGACGAGATCGCCGGGGTCGGGGCGGCCCTGGGGGCGGCCTTCGGGGGGGCGCTGGGGGTCACCACCTCAAGCGGCCCCGGGATCGCCCTCAAGGCCGAGACCATCGGCCTCGGCGTCTCCCTGGAGTTGCCCCTGCTGGTGATCGACATCCAGCGCAGCGGGCCCTCGACCGGGATGCCGACCAAGACCGAGCAGGCCGACCTGCTCCAGGTGCTGTACGGCCGCAACGGCGAGGCGCCGGTGCCGGTGGTGGCCCCGTGCACCCCGTCGGACTGCTTCCACGCCGCCGTCGAGGCGGCCCGGATCGCCCTCAAGTACCGGACGCCGGTGGTGCTGCTGTCGGACGGCTACCTGGCCAACGGGTCCGAGCCGTGGCTGCTGCCGGACGTGGCCTCGCTGCCCGACATCTCGGTCCCGTTCGCCACCGAGCCCAACCACGAGGGCGACTTCTGGCCATATCTGCGCGACGAGACCACCCTGGCCCGGCCGTGGGCGGTCCCGGGCACGCCCGGCCTCGAGCACCGCATCGGGGGGCTGGAGAAGGCCGACGGGACCGGCAACATCAGCTACGACCCCGACAACCACGACCGGATGATCAACCTGCGGGCGGCCAAGGTGGCCGGGATCGCGGCCGACATCCCACCCCTCGAGGTCGACCACCAGGACGGGTCGCGGCTGCTGGTGCTGGGCTGGGGCTCGACCTACGGGCCGATCGGGGCCGCCGTCCGGCGGGTCCGGGCCTCGGGCGCCCGGGTGTCAGTGGCCCACCTGCGCCACCTCAACCCGTTCCCGGCCAACCTCGGCGAGGTGCTCCGGGCGTACGACCGCGTGATCGTCCCCGAGATGAACCTGGGCCAGCTCGCGCTGCTGCTGCGCGGGAAGTACCTGGTCGACGTCCACAGCTACTCCCGCGTCCGCGGGCTGCCGATCTCGCTGAGCGAGCTGGCGCGCGACCTCGAGCTCGAGATCGACGCCCTGCCCGAGCCTGCACCCTTCGAAGGAGCGTTCGCGTGACCGCGATCGATGACCGTCCCGTCAGCCGTTCCGGGCTCGCCGGTGTCCCGCTGTCGCTGGAGCCGCTGACCCGCAAGGACGTCACCTCCGACCAGGAGGTGCGCTGGTGCCCCGGGTGCGGCGACTACGCCGTGCTCGCCGCGTTCCAGGGCTTCATGCCCGAGCTCGGCATCCGCAAGGAGAACACCG
>JASLIH010000083.1 GCA_030152105.1 Actinomycetes bacterium | reverse complement strand
CGGCCTGGGCCTCCCGGTCACTGGCCCGGCTGGTGACGATGGTGATGGGGTACTCCCACGCGGCCCAGCAGAAACCGGAGTCCGGGTCCGCCCAGTCGATGATGGGCAGCCCGATGATGGCCGCCGGTGGCCGGGTCTTGTCGGCCACGTACGCCTCCACCCGCAGACCCCCGATGTCAGCCAGGCAGGCGCTGAGAACCTGGCTGACATCGGTGGTGGTCAGGGAGGTGACGGCCATCAGGCGATCACCACCAGCCGGTAGGGGCCCTCCAGGGCAGCCACATCCACATCCCAGCCGGGCACCCGAGCAC
This sequence comes from Actinomycetes bacterium, assembly GCA_030152105.1. The sequence goes on along the minus strand of JASLIH010000083.1, from coordinate 2,619 downwards.
CCACGAAGTCCCCACCCACACCGGTCAACCCCACCACCCCCTCCGGGGAGTTGCGGCGAGCCGCCAACCGCTGAGTGCGCAGGTAGATGGCCTCCACCAAATCCCCGACGAACATCCGCTCCCCGAACTGGTCGCACGGGTAGGCGACCACCCTGGCCTGCGCAGCCAAGGCCGCCTCCAACGACTCGGTCAGCACCAGGTCGTCCGTGGTGTCGGTCAGCTCCAACCCCAACCAGGCTTTCACCTGGTCGAGGTCGGGAGCCCCTTGGATAGTGCTCACGGGATCGATGCGCACTCCACCAGCGCGGCCGGCCGCACGATCACGGTCTTGGAACGCCGCTCAGCGAGCAGGGTGAACACGTTGGTCAGGAACGTGTCCGCGTGGGAGTCGGTCACGAACAGGCTGATCCCGGACCGGTTGTAGTGGTGCACCCCGGCCTTGAAGTCCCCGACGGTGGCGGTGCCCGCCGGCTGCACCGAAGAGGAGATCACCGACACCCCCCAGAACGACTGCCGGACGACCGGCCCGAGGAGGGTGGCGCCCATCACGTCCACGTCCATCGCGGCGTGGTCGGCCGGGTTCAGCAGCACCGCGTTCGGGGAGTAGCCGGCAGCCTGGACGGTGCCGATGCCCTTCCTGATGGCGGCCAGCAGCCCACCGGCGGCGGTGGCGGCGGTCGAGGTGGGCAGGGTCGCGGCCACCAACGCGGCCGCGGCATGCTCCTCCTCCTCGCGGACGATCTCCCGACGCAGCTCGTTGTCGATGAGGTTCCGGACGGCCGGGTAGTCCTCGATCATCTGCCGGGTCAGCTGGGTGTAGGCGGCGATCATTTCCAGCGTCGCCGGGGTCACGGTCGGCCCGAACTCCACCGACGGCTTGACCGCCTCCTCAGCCACCGTGGCCGCCGAACCGGCGACCTTGGTCCACGCCACGTACTCGATGGCGTTCCCGGAGACCGTGATGTTGGTGCAGTTGTCGATCAGCGGGGTGGGGATGAGGATGTTGGTGGTGTCGATGCTGGTCTTGGGGCCGGGGATGCCGGCGGCGACCAGGTCGGCCATCGAGGTGGGCAGCGCCCGGATCTGCACGTAGTCCGTGGTGAGCACCCCCGACGAGCCCTTCATCCGGTAGCCGGTGAACTGCTCGGAACGGATGAACTGCTCACCCAGCGACTCACGGGTGTGGGCCTGCGGCTGCTCCTGCTGACGCTGCTGGTGGGCCTTGGCGAACTTCCCGTCCAGGGCGTCGGCGGCCTGCCGCTGCTCCATCAGCCCCGTCAGCGACGCCACCCGGGCGTCGAGGTCGGTGGCGGAACGCTGCAGATCCTGAAAGGTCTTGTCCTCGGGGGAGAACCCCTCGGCCTCGGCGATAGCGATGGCGGCGTCACGGGCTTGGTCCCGTTCGGCCATCAGCTTCTCAAGTACTGATGTGGTCATAGCGGCCTCCTCAGGCACGCTCGATTAACTGGAGCGGCATGAGGATCCTTGGACGCGGTGACCGCAACTACTCGGGGGCCCAGCGCACCACCTGCGGGCGGGCTAGCGTGCCTTTTCGTCGGGGGCCGGGTCTGTGTCCCGGAGCCAACTGACGGACAGCACCCTACGCCCGGACTGGCCCGGCTGTCAGCCCACGCAGCCGGGCCAGCGTCTCCTCCACGTTGCGGGCCTGGGTGGCCTCCCGGACGGCCAGCACCCGGGCCTCCTCGCCGTACACGCCGGCACCGACCGGGGACACCCCCAGCAGCACCGCCCGGTCGTGTCGCCACAGCTCCCCACCGGCGGGCCGTTTCGTCCGCTTCCAGTACTTGGGTTGTGGCCGGAACTCCACCGACAGCTCGGAGAGGCTGCCCGCCTTGAACAGGGCGAGCACGTCGCGGCCGTGGCTGGTGTCGGCGATCCGGAGTCGCCCGTACAGGCCGTCCTCCTCGTCGCGGAGCTCGACGGCATGGCCGATGATGGTGGCCCGGTCGTGGCCCTGGTTGGTGACCTTGACCCGGGTGGGGTTGCCGACGGCGGACGCGAACGCGGCCCGGGTGAAGACCTCCCAGACCCGTTCGTTCAGCAGCTCGGCCTCGACCTCGTAGGGTGCCAGCTTGGCCTCCACCAGCCCCTCGTCGGTGACCCCCTGCACCTGGGCCCGGCGGACCTGGACCTCGTCCTCGAAGACGCTCACTTGGACGCCTTCTTCGCGGTCTTCTTGGCCGGCGCCTTCTTCGCAGCCTTGGGGGCCGCGGGAGCCTCGACCTCGGGCGCACCCCAGACGGTGGCCCAGACGCCAACCGGCCGTTCGGGATGCTTCCGTTCCATCGGACTGGTCCTCATGGTCTCTCCTCCTCGCAGCTCATCGCTTGCCCTTCCGGTAGCCGGCTCGGGTGACGGTGCCCCGCTTGCGGCCGACGCTGGCGATCCTGTTCCCGTACTTCTTGCGGACGGCCCGGGCGACGTGCGCATAGGACCCCGAGGTGCCCTTTTGTGCTGCCCTCGCCAATGCGTTCCGCGCCCTCGCCGGGGTGTTGATCGGATACTTCCGGGTGCGGGGGTAGGCGAACGCACTGGCGGGCAGCCCCTTCCTGGTCTTGGCTCTCATCGCAGCGCCACCGGCCTCGGACGGGCCCGGGT
>JASLIH010000019.1 GCA_030152105.1 Actinomycetes bacterium | reverse complement strand
CGCGGACCAGGGTGGGCAGGTCCTTGCGGGGCTCGACCGTGCCCAGCCCGAGCAGGTACGGGCCGTCCAGGCCGAGGCGGCGGCGGACCTCCGCAACCTGTTCGGCGGAGGCGGGGCGGAGGTCGGTGCCGAGCGGGGTCACGTCGACCCGGTCGCCGGGCACGCCGAGCCGCTCGGCCAGGTCGGCGGCGGTGGTGGCGGACACGCAGAGCACGCGGGCGGCGGCGGCCACGGCCCGGCGCATGGCCCAGCCGAAGTAGCGGACCTTGCTGGCCTCGTGCCACTCCGGGTGGGTGAGCAGGGTCAGGTCGTGGACGGTGACCACCTGGGGGAGGCGGGAGCGCAGCGGCAGCTCGTAGTGGACCCCGTGGAGCAGGCCGGCCCCGGCCCGCCGGGCCGCCCGGCCGGCCAGCAGCTGGGTCCACTACGAGCTGCCGCTGCGCTCCAGCCTCCCCCAGGTGGTCACCGTCCACGACCTGACCCTGCTCACCCACCCCGAGTGGCACGAGGCCAGCAAGGTCCGCTACTTCGGCTGGGCCATGCGCCGGGCCGTGGCAAGCGCCACCCGCGTGCTGTGCGTCTCCGCGACCACCGCCGCCGACCTCACCGAACGGCTCGGCGTGCCCGGCGACCGGGTCGACGTCACCCCGCTCGGCACCGACCTGCGCCCGGCCACCGACGCCCAGGTGGCCGAGGTCCGCCGCCGCCTCGGCCTGGACGGCCTGTACCTGCTCGGGCTGGGCACGGTCGAGCCCCGCAAGGACCTGCCCACCCTGGTCCGCGCCTTCGCCGCCCTGGCCGCGGAGCTGCCCCACCGCCTCGTCCTGGCCGGCCTGGCCGGCTGGGGAGCGGGGGAGCTGGAGGCGGCCGTGGCCGCCAGCGGGGTCGCCGACCGCATCCTCGTGACCGGCTACGTCGCCGACGCCGACAAGGCCGCCCTGCTCACCGGGGCCGACGTGTTCGCCTACCCCAGCCGCTACGAGGGCTTCGGGCTGCCCGTGCTCGAGGCCATGGCCTGCGGCACCCCGGTGGTCACCACCACCGGCGGCTCCCTGCCCGAGGTCGCCGGCGACGCCGCCACCCTGATCGACCCGGGCGACGAGGACGCCCTTGCCGCCGCCATCGCCAAGTTGGCCACCGACCCGGCCGCCCGCCAGGACGCCGCCGCCCGCGGCCTGGCCCGGGCGGCGACCTTCACCTGGAAACGCTGCGCGGACCTGACCGCTACCGCCTACGCCAGGGCCATACTGGAGGGCGGTGCCAATTGAGCGAGCTGAGAGGAACCTGCCAATGGACGACCAGCAGACCTGCGGCCAGGGCCTGGCCGAGCACTCGGCGCTGCCCGCGCAGCTCGCCGAGGTGACCGAGGCCATGGCCGACAACCTCCAGGTGCACATGGCGGCCCTGGAGCTGGACGACGAGCCCGCCCGGGAGGAGCACGCCGTCTACCTGCGCCTGGTCGAGGAGCAGCGGCAGACCGCCGGCCGCCTGCGGGCCGTCGCCAGGGAGATGACGGCCGCCCGCGACCTGCCCATGGGCCGCCACGACGCCGAGACGCTGCGCTCACCGGAGGTCGGCGACGCCTTCCGCCGGTTCGTCAAGGCCAGGCAGGAGCTGGTGGCCCTGCTCCAGGGGATGCTCGAGCAGGACCAGCGGCTGCTGGCCGCGATGGACGGCTAACGTAGACTGCGTCTCCCCTGGCCCGCTGTTCCGGCCCGTTCCCCGTCGCGTCAGGAGACCGTCCACGTGCAAGCCGTCATTCTCGCCGGAGGGTTCGGCACCCGCCTGCGCCCGCTGACCAGCACCCGGCCCAAGCCGCTGATCCCGTTCGCCAACGAGCCGTTCCTGCTCCACACCCTGCGCCAGCTCGCCGCCGGTGGCTTCACTGAGGTCGTGCTGTCGACCATGTACCTGCCCGAGGCCTTCGACCAGCTCCTGCCCGAAGCCCGCAAGGCCGGGGTCGAGGTCGTGCTGTCCTCCGAGGACACCCCCATGGGAACCTCGGGGGCGATCAAGCGCCTGGCCCACCTGCTGGACGGCACCTTCCTGGTCCTCAACGGCGACGTGCTCGTCGACATCGACTTCCAGCGCCTGGTCGCCCTGCACCGCGACCGCCAGGCCGCGGCCACCCTGGCCCTGGTCCGGGTGCCCGACCCGAGCGCCTTCGGCCTGGTCCCGGTGGACGACGACGACCGCGTCACCGCCTTCCTGGAGAAGCCCGGCCCTGACGAGGACGCCTGGGTGACCGACCTGATCAACGCCGGCGTGTACGTGCTCGAGCCGTCGGTGCTGGACCACGTGCCGGCCGGCCGGCCGTCCTCGTTCGAGCGCAACCTGTTCCCGTCGCTGCTGGCCTCGGGGGCACCGGTGTACGGCTACGAGCTGCACGGCTACTGGCGCGACCTCGGCACCCCGATCGCGTACCTGGCCGCCCAGTTCGACCTGCTCGAGGGGCGGCTGCACCTGCCCATCAACGCCACCGAGCGAGGCCGCAGCCAGTGGTTCGCCGACGACACCCGGGTCGCCGAGGGCGCCGTGCTCCGCGGCCCCATCCTGGTCGGGCAGGGAGCGGCCGTCGAGGACGAGGGCCGGGTGTTCGGGCCGACCGTGCTCGGGCCCAACACGGTGGTCGCCGGCGGGGCCCGCCTGGAGCGCTCGGTGCTGCTCGAGGGAGCCCGGGTCGAGCGGGGAGCCAAGGTGTCGGACTCGATCATCGGCCGCGGGGTGGTCGTGGGCGACGGGGCCGTGGTCCGCGACGGGGCCGTTGTCGGCGACAACGTCGAGATCGAGGCCGGCAACATCCTCGCCGGCGGCGTCCGGGTCGCCCCCAACGTCCGGCTGGGCCTGGGCGCGATCCGCTTCTAGGCCGCGTTCGGCTCTGGGGCGGTCGACTTGGTGGCCTCCGGGGCCATGTAGTCGTTGATGAACGACTGGACGACGTCCATGTTCACCCGCTGCAGATGCTCGAGGTTCCGCCAGGCGGTCAGGGCGACCCCGTTGCTCTCCAGGCCCGACCAGGGGGACAGGACCAGCTTGGACCCGTCGCGCGCCTTCACGAACGTGCGCAGCTGCTCCACCTGGTCGTCCGGGATGCCCTTGTAGAGGATCACCACGTAGCCGTGCTCCTGGTTGTGCACCATGGCCCGCATGTCCTGCTCGTTGTCGTAGACGCCGGCCGGGAGCGGGGTGGCCAGGTGGTCGCCGGAGGTCGGCGGGTTGGAGTTCCAGTTGTGCGGCTGCTGGTTGGGGGCGATGTGGTCCCGGCCGGCCATGGGGAACGTCTTGACGCCCTGGGAACCGGCCGCCTTGCGCCCGGCCTCCAGCGCCGCCGGGCTCACCGGCGGGTTCTGGGCCTGCGGCGCGTCCCGGCCCGCGAACACGATCACGGCGACCAGGGCGACCAGCGAGACCACCGCCACCCCGGTCCAGAGCAGGGTCCGCTGGCGGCGCCGCTTCTCCTCCAGCCGACGCGCCGCGGCCCCCCTGGCCAGCTTGCCCTTGTCGGGCTGGCGGGGCTTGGTCTTGGCGGGCTTGCGGGTGTCGGCCATCGGTGCGCTCCGGATCCTTCGGGAAGGCGGTACCCGGAGATTCTAGCGGGGTACCGGTCGGACGCGACCGACGGCGGGCGAGGAGGCGACGGCCATGGGTGTGCTGCGGACCAAGTCGATCGAGCAGTCGATCAGGGACACCGAGGAGTCCGAGCACAAGTTCAGGAAGGACCTCTACGGCTACCGCCAGAGCCGCCTGGCCACCCAGCGCGAGAGCCGCCCGGCGAGCCGCAGCTAGGAGAAGGGACCGGCCGCCAGCAGCCCAAGGGGCTCGCAGCCGGGTTCGAGGTCGAGCGCCCCGGCCAGCTCCCGGCGCCCCTCCGGCCCCACCGGCTGGAACACCGCCCCCACCCCGAGGGCGTGCAGGGCCAGGACGAGGGTCCGGACCGCCCCCCCGGCGGCCAGCTCGACCCCGGCGGCGGCCGCGGCGGGGGGGTCGGCGGGGGGGCCGAGGCAGCAGGCCAGCAGCTCCGGGGCGTCGGGGACGGGAACAACCTGGAGCCGCCGCCCACCGGGGATGGGGACGGCCCGGGCGGAGGCCAGCGCCTTGCCGAGCGTGGCCGGGTCGACCGCGGCCCCGGTTGGTGCCGTTGGGCCCTCCAGGAACGCGAGCAGGTCCTCGGCCGTGCCGGCGGTGCGGAACAGGTCCTCGGTGGGGGGGCGGACCAGGTCGCGGGCGGTGCCGTCGCCCCTGGGGCGGGGGACCCCGCGCAGGAGGGCCGCCGGGACCCGGGAGGCCTTGCCCTTGACCAGGTCGGCGGCGGCGGCCACCTCGTCGGCCACCGCGACCTCGGTGACCTCGAGCCGGCGGCCGTCGCCGTCGGCCCGGCCCCGCCAGTCGTCGAGGGCGCCCATGCCGGCCAGGCCGACGGCCACGTCGGTCTGCCCGAGCCGCCAGGGTCGGCCGAGGGTGTCGGTGACGACCACGGCCACGTCGTGGCCGTCCAGCTCCTCGATCGCGGCCCGCAGCCGGGCCGCCGAGGCGTCGGGGTCGGCGGGCAGCAGCACCAGCCGGTCCCCGCCGGCGTTGGACGCGTCGACCAGGGCGTTCGCCCCGACCAGGCCGGTGCGGGTCTCGGCGATGACCAGCCGGCCGCGCCTGGCCACCACCCGGGCCGTCTCGGCCGCGACCGTCTCGGCCGCGACCCGCTCACGGGCCGCCGGGTCCTCGGGCAGGGGCACCGTGCGGCCCTCGGCCTTGGCCACCACCTTGGAGGTGACAGCCAGCACGTCGCCGTCGGCCAGCTCCAGCCCGGCCCGCCCGACCGCCTCCAGCAGCAGCCGGGCCAGGTCGTCCCCTTCCCGCACCTCCGGGATCCCGGCCAGCGGCACCACCAGCAGGGCGGCCCCGTTCACCGGGACACCCCTCCGAGGGCCTCCAGGGCCGCCTTGGCCAGGGCGGCCGCGTCCTCGACGGTCCGCATCAGGGTCGGGACCACCACCGGCTCCAGGCCCAGGGCGGCCACCTCGGCGGCCTGGCCGGCGTCGACCGTGTCGAGCACGAACGCGTCGGCCAGGCCGGCGTACAGGCCGGCCACCCCGCGGGCCGACACCTCGGCCCCCCAGGCGGGCAGCAGCTTGTCGGCCATGCCCCGGACCGGCGCCCCGCCGACGATCGGGGTCACGGCGACCACCCGGCAGGGCGCCGCCGCCACCGCCGCCCGGATCCCGGGAACGGCCAGGATGGGGGCGATCGACACCACCGGGTTGGAGGGGCAGATCAGGACCCCGGAGGCGCCGGCCAGGGCCTCGGTGATCCCGGGCGCCGGCCGGGCCTGCTCGATCCCCTGGAAGCGGACGGCCCGCACCGGGTCGCGGGCCTGGCGCCCGACCCAGTACTCCTGGAAGCCGAGGTCGAGGGGGCCGTCGGGGCCGTCGACCTCGACCCGGGTCTCGACCCGCTGGTCACTCATTGGCACGAGCCGCACCGGCACGCCAAGGCGGCGGCCCAGCTCGGCCGTGGCCTCCGAGAGCGACGCGCCCTCGGCCAGCAGCCGGGTCCGGAGCAGGTGGGTGGCGATGTCGCGGTCGCCGAGGGCGAACCAGCCGGGCTCGCCCAGGCGCACCAGCGCCTCGCGGACGTTCCAGGACTCGCCGGCCAGGCCCCAGCCGCGCTCCTCGTCGGCCAGCCCGGCAAGGGTGTAGGCGACCGAGTCCAGGTCGGGGGAGACCGCCAGCCCGTGCATGCGCAGGTCGTCCCCGGTGTTGCCGACGACCAGCAGGTCGCCGGGGTCGTGCACACGGAGCAGCCCGCGGAGGAACTTGGCGGCACCGACACCGCCGGCAAGCGCGACCAGCATGGCCTTCCCTCGATCGGGGCCGGGAGCGGCCCTCAGGATAGCGCCGCCCGCCGCCGGCTCAGGGAACCGCGGCGCCGGTGGTCGCGAGGAGGGGCGTCAGGGCGCCGGCGGCGACGTGGTCGGCGGTACGTCCTTCGCCTCGGCCGAGGTCCGCTCGTCGGCTCCCGCCAGACCGCCGCTGTCGCCCACCTGGCCGGCGGACCCCGGAGTCGTTGGCTCGCTGGTCGGCGGCGACTCGGTCGTCGGCGGCACGGTCGTCGGCGGCTCGGTGGTCGGCGCACTGGTCGGCGGCGGCGCGGTGCTCGCCGGCGACGCGGGTGCCGTGTTCTGCGGCGAGGTCGGCGAGGTCGACGGGTCGGTCGGCGGCGAGGTGGCCGGGCTGTTCGCCGTGGTCGGGGTCGGGGTCGCGTCAGCGGGCGGGGCCGGCGGCGGGAGCACGGTCTGGGCGTCATGGACCGCCGCCTCGATCGCGTTCCGGGTGCTGCCGGACGGCAGCTTGGCGGCCTGGATGGAGGAGCTGACCATGACGACGGTGCTGATCGCCTGGTTCTGGACGCTCGCCAGCTTGCCGTTCAGCTCGGCGACCTCGGCCCCGGCCGCTCCGTCCTGTTTGGCGTCGTCCACGGCGTCCTTGGCGGCACGGTACGCCTCGGCGAGTGCGGTCACCGCCGGGCCGATCTGATTGAACATCTGGAGATCGACCAGCCGCTTGAGCTCGCTGAGGCGCGCGTCGGCGACCCGGGTCCGCTCACCCGCCTCGCGGGTCGAGGACCACTGCACCGAGGCGATGCGGAGCTGCTCGATGGCCAGCTTGAACGGGTACATGGCCTGGCCGGGCAGGGCGGCGGCCGAGGCGATGGTGGCCGGGGCCAGGACCAGAGCGGCGGCCAGGGCGACCGCGGCCACGCGGCGGCGGACCTCCCAGCCGCCGGCCGGCCGGCGAACCGGCAGCTGGACGACCCTGCCCGAGCCCTCAAGGACCCGCTCCAGGTGGCGCTCGGCCACCCCGGGGGCGAGCTGGTAGGTGGCCAGCTCGGCCCGGAGGCTGTCGGCCGCCTCGGCCAGCGGGGCAAGCTCGTCGGTGAGCTCGACCGGGCGCCCGTCGAGCAGCGCGTCGAGCTCATCGTGCAGCTTGTTGGGCCTGGGCCGTTGCATCCTCACCGTTCCTCGTCCCCCTCCTGACTAGTCAGGCGATCGGGGTCGGGTGATGGATACGGGCGTTGCGGCGTCTCGTCCGGGCTACGTAGGCCCAGCACCCTGGCCAGGCTGGCCAGGCCACGGTGCTGCAGGGCCTTCACGGCGCCGGTGGTCTTGCCGAGCACAGAGGCCACCTCGGGGGCGGTCATGCCTCCGGCCATCCGCAGCAGCAGCACCTCGCGCTGGTCGGGGGAGAGCTCGCGCATGGCCCCCAGCACCCGGCTGCCCTCGAGGCGGTCGATGGCCAGCTCCTCGGGGTCGACGGTGGCGTCGGAGCGGGTGGCCTCGGCGAGGTTCTCGTCGAGTGGCTCGATCCGCGTGCGCGACTGCTTGCGCCGGTGGTCGTAGAGGTCGTGGCGGGCGATCTGGAACAGCCAGCCACCAAGGGCCTCGACCGGGCCGCGGAACCTGGGCAGGCCCTCGATGGCGCTCACGAAGGTGTTGCCGGTGAGGTCCTCGGCCAGGTGGCGGTCGCCGACCGAGGCCATGAAGAAGCGGAACAGAGCAGGCGCGTAGGCGGTGTAGATACGGGTCACGGCCGCGGGCTCGCGGAGACGGGCCGCGACCAGGTCCGCCGCGCTCAGCCCGACCTTGGACACCGCCTCCCGCTCTCCCCCGAACCCCAGCATGAAACCCCCCGCAAGCTCCTCGGTCCGCCGGTGAGGCTATCCCATGCACCGGCCACCGGCCAGAGCGCCGGCTCGTGCGCGCCTCGGCGACCTGTCCCCAGAAAAAACCTTCCGCTTGAAAAAGCCACTCAAGCAGCCGCAGAATGCCACCGATGTAATTACGATCGTGATGTTCCAAACTCCCATAAGCGTGCGACCCGGACGCCTCGCTGCACCGGTTGAGGAGGCATTGGATGGGCCCCATCCCCGTCGAGATCCAGCCCTGGTACGAGCGGGCGGCCTGCCTGGAGAAGGACGCCGACTGCTTCTTTCCGGAGAAGGGCGGCTCCACCCGGGCGGCCAAACGCATCTGTCAGACCTGCACGGTGCAGACCGAATGCCTCGAGTACGCGCTGGCCAACGACGAGCGGTTCGGGATCTGGGGCGGCCTGTCCGAGCGTGAGCGCCGGCGCCTCAAGCGCCGCGCTTCGTGAGACCGCGTCGCTTGAGCCGTTGGCCCTTTACCGGGGCAAATTCCTGTCGACGCCCGATTCGCGCCACTTGCGGGTTGCTTTAGGCCTGCCCGGCGGTCCCGTGCTAGCATTCCTGGACGCCCGTGGGGGAGCTCTGAACCCTACGGGCCTTTCGATACAGCCCCGGCTACCCCCGGCCGGCGAGGCCTCGAGAGGAAGGTTGTGCCAGCGAGTCAGCCACGGGTCATCGCGATCGTCGTCAACCACAATGGACGCGCGTTCCTTCGCGACACCTTCCGCGGCCTCGCCGCCCAGACCCGCCCGATCGACGACGTGCTGGTGGTCGACACCGGCTCGACGGACGGCAGCGCGGACTGGGCCCGCTCCCGCCTGGGCGACGACGCCGTCATGGCCGTTCGGGGGCAGTTCGGCCGGGCGGTGATGTCGGCGCTGCGCGATCCCCGCACCTCGGGGATGGACTGGCTGTGGCTACTCCATGACGACTGCGCCCCCGAGCCGGAGGCCCTCGAGCGGCTCCTGGCCGAGGCCGAGTCCCGCCCTAGCGCGTCCATCCTCGGCCCCAAGCTGGTCTCCTGGACCAACCCCGACCGGCTGTCGGAGATCGGCTTCTCGATCGACCGGACGGGCCGGGCCGTGTCCCAGATCGAGGACGACGAGATCGACCAGGGCCAGCACGACCAGATCAACGACGTGTTCTTCGTCAACACCGCCGGGATGCTGGTCCGGCGCGGGGCCCTGCTGAACGTCGGCGGCTTCGACGAGCGCATGCCGGCCTTCCGCGACGACCTCGACCTCTGCTGGCGGACGCATCTGACCGGGGGCCGGGTCCTGGTCGTGCCCCAGGCCCGGGTCCGCCACTTCGCCGCCGCCTCCTCCCGCAGCCGCAAGACCCGGGCCGTCGGCCACCCCCGCTACCTGATCGAGCGCCACACCCTGGCGGCCATGCTCAAGGCGAGCAGCCTGCGCAAGCTGCCCCTGGCCCTGCTGCTGGCCATGGTGGGGGCGCTGGTCCGGTCGGCCGGCCTGGCCCTGACCGGCAGGCCCGCCGACGCCCTGGCCGTGCTGTGGGCCTGGGGCTGGAACGTCAAGGAGCTCCCGGTCACGCTCGTCCACCGCCGCCGCCTCCAGAAGCAGCGCAAGGTGGACGACAGCGCCCTCGCCCCCCTCCGGGCGCCGGGCGGCCAGCGGCTGCGGGCCCTGCTCCGGGGCACGCTCGAGCTGGTCTACGGCGCCGAGGTCGGCGCCCACGTCGCCCAGCGGACCGACGACAGCGGCGAGGAGCAGGACATGCCCTCGGGCGGGGTGTCGGTGCTGCGGGTGGTCGCCGGCCACCCGGTGGCCTTCATGGTCGGCGGGTTCGCCCTGGTCATGGCCATCTCGCTGCGGTCGGTGCTGTTCGCACCGGCGATCGCCAGCATCAGCCTTGGGGTCTGGCCGGCAACGGCCACCGAGCTGGTGCGCGAGTTCGTCTCCAGCTTCCACCGGGCCCAGATGGGCTCGACCGCCTCCGCCCCACCGTCGCTGGCCCTGCTCGGGGGGCTGTCGGTGCTGACCTTCGGGAAGGCCCTGGTCGCCGAGAAGCTGCTGTTGTGGCTGGCCCTGCCGCTGGCCGCGGCCACCTGCACCCGCGCCCTGCGGGTGGTGGTGCCCCAGCTGTGGGCCCGAGCCCTGGCCGGGCTGCTGTACGCGACCGCGCCCCTGGCCACCGGCGCCCTCGCCCAGGGCCGCATCGGCGAGCTGGTCCTGCTGGTCCTGGCCCCGCCGGCCCTGGCCCAGGTGGTGCTGGCCTTCCGGGCCGAGCAGCCGCGCGAGCCCTGGCGCCCGGCTCTGCGCTTCGCCCTTCTGGCCGCTGTGGCCATCGCCATGAGCCCTTCGGCGGTGATCTCCCTCGGGCTGGTGGTGGTCGCCGCCATCGTGGTCGCCCTGGCCAGCGCGGGTGCCGACGGTCGCCGGCTGGCCGCCCGCCAGTCGCTGTACCTGGCCGCCGGGTTCGCCCTGGCCCTGTTGCTGCTGTTGCCGTGGAGCGCGCGGCTGGTCACCGGGGCCGTCTTCGCCGACCTCAGCCGTCCCCTGGTCACGCCCGGGCTGGCCGACCTGCTCCAGCTGCGGCCGGGTGGCGGCGGGGTGCCCGGCCCGCTGGTCGGGCCGGTGTACCCGGCTCTGGCCCTGGCCGCCCTGTTCTTCGCGGCCGCCGCCGGCCGCCGCCTTCAGGCGTTCTGGCTGCTGGCCGGGTTCGTGGTCGCCGCCCTGGCCGCCACCTGGCAGGCCAAGGGGCTGGCCCCGCGGGTCACCGAGTGGCCGGCCGGGCTGCTGGTGCCTGGGGCGGTGGCCTGGGCCGCGGCCGCCGGCCTCGGCCTTGCCGGCATCGGGCAGGCCCTGGCCCGGCTGACTGTCCGCTTCAGCGTCCGGCGGGTCACCGCCGGCGCCCTGGTCGTGCTCAGCCTCGTCACCGGCCTGTTCGTGACCGGGCATCTGGTCAGGGGCGTCTGGTCGCCGATGGAGGCGATCGACAGCCCGGCCCTGCCGGCCACGGTCACCCGCAGCCAGGCCCGGGTGCTGTGGCTGGCCGGGCGGACCGACCACGGCGTCGACTTCGCCGTCACCGGGTCGCAGGGCCGGACCCTGCTCGACCCGGGACGGCCGCCGGCCGTGGCCGCCGACGACCTGGGCTCGGTGGTGACCGACATCGTCGAAGCCCGCACCCACCGGGCCGGTTCGATGCTGCGCATGTTCGGCATCGGCTACGTGGTCGTGCGGCCCGGGCCCGAGGCCGGCCGGCTGGTCGACCTGGTGGCCAGGCAGCAGGACCTGGACGCCAAGCCGACCGAGCAGGCGGCGCTGTTCCAGGGCCCGGCGGTGCCGCGGACGGCCTGGGTGATCCCCGGCGAGGACCCGCCGGCCGAGGTCCAGGGCATGCTGACCAGCCCCACCCAGCCCGTCCCGGTCCCCGACCCGGCCAGCGGGCAGGTCGCGGCCAGCGGGCCGGGCACGGTCGTGCTGCTGGTCCCCGAGGCCGAGGCGTGGCGGGCGACCGTCGGCGGGGCCCAGCTGGAGCCGACCACCGCCCTCGGCTGGGCCCAGGGCTTCAAGCTGCCCGCCGGGACCACCGGCAACCTGGAGGTCGAGCGGACCGGCCAGGACCGGCGCCTGACGTGGCTGCTCATCGAGGCCCTGCTCGTCCTGGCCGCGGTGGCCACCATGGCCCGCCCGACCCGGGTGGCGCCGCCGGTCGCCCCGACGAGCGCCACCATCGACGACACCACCAGCGGCGACCTCCGCCTGGCCGGCCTGGCCCGGGGTGGTGTGGCCCGGTGAGCGACCAGCTGCCCCCGCCCGGCGGCCCCGACGAGGACCAGCCGGCCGCCCTCATCCCCAGCCGGGCCGCCCGCCACCAGCAGAAGCGGAGCCTGCGCCGCGGCCGCCCGGCCAAGCCGGCGGCGGCCGACCCCTCCTCCCCGGAGCCGCCGCGGCAGGAGCCGCGGGTCCGGCCGGTTCCCGACCTGCCGAGCGGCGAGCCGGCCACCGGCGGGCAGCCGGAGGAACCAGGGGAGCCGAGGCGGCGCCCGGCCCTCAAGGCGCCCCAGCTGCGCACCCCCCAGCTGCGGGCCCCGCAGCTGGCCGACCTGCGCGGCACCAGCCTCGGCCTGGCCGGGACCCTGGTCGTCCTGGCCACCGCGCTCGTGTTCGGCGCCAATGCCCTGCCCTCGGCCACCCAACCGGCCGCCCCGGCCACCCGCGACCCGTACTCGGCCCGCTGGGTCTGCCCGCTGCTGGGCGGCCAGACGACCCCGGTGACAATCGCCAACGTCGGCGAGGCGACGGCCTCGCTGCGCACCACCATCCGCGGGACCGGCAAGTCCGCCGCCCCGGCGACCCAGGAGCTGGCCGGCGGCAAGACCCAGCAGCTGTCCCTCAAGCCGGCCAAGGCGGGGTTCGTGCAGGTCGAGTCGTTCAGCGCCCCGGTCGTGGTCAGCGCCCCCGGCCTGGGCTGCGCCCCTGGCCCCGGCAACCGCTGGTGGCTGCCGGCCTCCGACACCCGCTTCGGCACCGAGACCAACGTGATCATCGCCAATCCCGACAGCCAGCCGGCCACCGTCGACCTGGTCCCGCACCTGACCTCGGGCTCGATCCGGCCCGACGAGCGCGAGGTGTTCATCAAGCCGGGCGAGGCGGTGGTGCGCCCCCTCGGCGACGAGGCCCCGACCGGGCTCAAGCCGTCGATCGAGGTCGTCGCCCGGGCCGGCCGGGTCGTGGTCGGCGCGGCCGTCAGCAGCGGCGGCCGGGCCCCGACCCTCCTGCCGGCCCAGGGCGCGGCCAAGCCGGTCTGGTCGTTCGCGGGCGGGATCAGCGGCGGCGGCCGGCAGGCCCAGGTCCTGGTCACCAACCCCAACCCGACGCCGCTCCAGGTCGAGCTCCAGATCACCACCGCCAAGGCGACCTTCCGGCCTGAGGGCGACTTCGGCGAGCCGATCGCCAACGGCGGCACCGCCGAGCTGGCCATCCCGGCCCTCGACGTCAAGGGACCGTTCGCCGTGCGGGTCCGCTCGACCAACGGCGCCCCGTTCGTGGCCGCCCTGCGGGTCACCCAGGGGGACGGCAACCAGATCAGCTCGCGCATCGACCTGGGCACCGGCCAGCAGGAGAGCGGCTGGCTGGTCCCCGGCACCCCTGACGGCGGCAAGCTGGTGCTGGCCAACCTGTCCACCGAGGAGCTCGAGGCCCGCCTCGGCGACCTCACCGGCGGCGGCAGCGCCGGCCAGGCGGTGCGGGTCGCGCCCGGCCGGGTCGAGGTCCAGGACGTGCCCGACGGCATCAAGAACCTGGTCGTCCAGGCCGGTTCGGCCGGGCTGGTGGCGGCGCCGCTGGACGGCGGCCCGATCGTCCCCGGCTCGGCCATCGGCGGCCTCCCCGCCGGCGGCCCGATCGAGCCCGGGCCCGCGGCCGCACCCTGACACGGTCACGCTGGCGCGACACGTCACGGTGCCGCGACACGGTCACGGTGCCGCGACACGGTCACGATGGCGCGACACGGTCACGATGGCGCGACACGGTCACGGTGCCGCGCTGCACCCGAACCCTCCGGCGCCGGGTCCCCCGGTGGGGGAGGCTAACTCAGGGCCGGAACTGGTGCCTGGGGTTGTCCACAGCCCCGGCGGGCTACCAGCCGAGCTCGTCGAGGCGGTCGTCGTCGATGCCGAAGTAGTGGGCGACCTCGTGGACCACGACCTCGCGGACCAGCTCGGCCAGGTCGGCGTCCGAGCGGGCCCTGGCCTCGATGGGCCGGCGGAACAGGACGATCCGGTCGGGCAGGACCCCGAAGTAGCCGGCCCCGCGCTCGGTCAGGGGCACGCCCTGGTACAGGCCGAGCAGCAGCTCGCCCCCGGGGACCTCGTCGCCCCGCGGGGTCTCCTCGATGATGAACTCGACGTTGGCCAGCCGGTCCCGGAACTGCTCCGGGATCGACTCGACGGCCTCGGAGACCAGGCGCATGAACGCCTCCCGGCCGGTCCCCGGCGGCTGCACGGTGGGCAGCCGCAGGCGGGGCCGGGGTGGCCGGCGGCCATGGCGGGGACGGGGCAGGAGCGGCTCCTTCCGGAACGGCAGAGTCGACTCCGGCAACCATAGCGCCGACATGCTTGACCGGCAGCCCAGGCCGTCGTACCTTCCCCCCGGCGCCCACGGGAACCGGTAGGGGAGACCTGACAGTTACCGCGGGCGTCGCGAACGTGCTAGCCCGTTCGGGTGGCGCCCTAGCCACCCTTGCGGGCTATGTGTCGCGTGTCGGCGGACGCCGATGGCTTGAGGACATCGCTTCCTCATCCTGAAGGACTCCGCCATGCGCTGCCCCGCCTGCACCTCCTCCCGCCTGACAGCGATCCAGATCCGCCTCGCCCCCGACGAGGACCACACCTTCGCCTCCTGCCAGGCGTGCGAGTGGAAGGGCTGGTTCAAGGAGGGCACCGACGTCCCCCTGGGCAAGGTCCTCTCGCTGGCCAGCGAACGCCGGTTCTGAGCCGGCCGGTGCGGAGGCTCGTGCCCGCGACCGTCCTCGGCAGGACCCGGCTGGCCGCCATCGTCTACGCCTGCCTCGGGGGCCTGCCGCAGCTGGCCCAGCTGAACCCCGAGCACGGCGCCGCCCGGCGCGCCGCCGCGGCCGTCGCCCTCGCGCTGCTGCTCGGCGACTTCGTCGTCACCTACCTGTGGCGGCGGGCCCTGTTCCTGGAGCCGCTGCTGGTCGCGCCCACGATCGTGCTCGGCGGGGTCGGCCTGGGCGACCCGATGGCCACCGTCGGCCTGCATGTGCGCACTGGTCACCCAGTCGCTGTACGGCTCCCAGCAGGCGGCGGCGACCCGGACCCTGATGGTGGCGGCCGCGTTCCCGGTCACCATCGGCCTGTCCCCGACCTCGCTCGGGCGCCACATCCCCTGGCAGTCCGGCGCGGTCCTCGGCCTGCTCCCCATGATCGTGATGATGGGCGTGCTGATGCGCGCCCTGTACCTGTCGCTGGTCCGCCACGAGGCGGCCGCGGCCCGCGAGACCCTGCTGGCCAGGACCGGCAGCCGGCTCCTCAACCGCACCGACGCCCGCGAGGTCCGCCTCATCACCCGCGAGGCCGCCGCCGAGCTGTGCGCCCAGCTCCCCGGTGTCGGCGTGCTGGTGCTGCGGCGCGCCGGCGAGGAGGTCGTGGTCGAGGGGTCGGCCGGGGTGCCCGAGACGGTCCGGGGAACGGTCCTGGCGCCGAGCTGCGTCGAGCGCCTCGACCCCCGCGACAGCGACCGCGCCCAGGAGGTCAGCTGCAGCACCGAGCCGATCGACCGGCTGGTGGGCGGCCGGCGCCGCTGGCGGGCGGTGGGGCTGGCCACCGCCGACGCCGACCGGTTCCTGCTCGCCGGCGCCGTGCGGCCCATCCCCGACGACATCTTCGACGCGTTCCGGACGCTGGCCACCCAATGGTCGCTGGCCCACGCCAACTGCCGCGTCCACACCGAGCTGGCCCACCGCGCCCACCACGACCAGCTCACCGGCCTGCCCAACCGGACGCTCTTCTTCCAGCGGCTGGCCGGCGCCTTTGACGCCGCCACCGACGCCGCCGAGGACACCATCGCCCTGCTGATCGTCGACCTCGACGACTTCAAGCAGGTCAACGACGTCCACGGCCACGCAACCGGGGACGAGCTGCTGGTCGAGGTGGCCGCCCGCCTTGGCGGGGCGGGAGACGGCCGCGGGATGGCGGCGCGCTTCGGTGGCGACGAGTTCGCCCTGCTGCTCACCGGCCTTGACCGTCCCGACCACGCCGACGAGGTCGCCGACCGGCTGCGCCGCGTGACCGTCACCGTCGGCGCCAGCATCGGCCTGGCCGGGGCGACACCCAAGCTGACCGCCGGGGACCTGATGCGCTGCGCCGACATCGCCATGTACTCGGCCAAGGCCAAGGGGAAGAACCGGGTCGAGCGGTTCACCGAGTCCGGCCACGGGGAGATCGCCCAGCTCCGGCTGCTGGAGGAGCACCTGGCCCACGCCGTCGAGCGCGGCGAGATCGTGCTCCACTACCAGCCGCACATCGACCTGCGCACCGGCCGCTGCGCCGGCGCCGAGGCGCTGGCTGCACCCGAACCTCGGCCTGCTGCCCCCCGGGACCTTCATCCCCCTGGCCGAGCGGACCGGCCACATCGTCGCCCTCGGCAACCACGTGCTGGCCAGCGCCTGCCGGCAGATGGCCGACTGGTCGAGGCGGCCAGGGGCCGACGGGCTGCGCCTGGCCGTGAACGTGGGCCCACGGCAGCTCGACGATCCCCGGTTCGCCGACACCGTCGTGGCCGTCCTGGAGGACAGCGGGCTGCCGGCGCCCCAGCTGACCCTCGAGATCACCGAGTCCGAGCTGATCGACGAACGCAACGCCAGGGTCCAGCTGCAGCGGGTCGCCGAGGCGGGCGTCCGGATCGCCATCGACGACTTCGGCACCGGCTATGCCTCCCTGGCCTCGCTGCGGTCCTTCCCCGTCCACCAGCTCAAGATCGACCGCAGCTTCCTCGCCCAGGGCGACGAGCTCCGCGCCGACGAGCTGTTCCGGCTGGTCATCTCGGTGGGGGAGATCCTCGACCTCGAGATCGTGGCCGAGGGGGTCGAGACCGAGCAGCAGGCCGAGGTGGTCCGGCACGCCGGGGTGCCGCTGGCCCAGGGCTACCTGTTCGCGCGGCCCATGCCGGCGGCCGAGGTGCCGTCGTGGCTGTCGGGCCGGGCGGCGCCCCAACCGGTCGGCCCGGACTAGAATCGCGGGCGTCCCGGTCCGCCGCAGCACCCGCCGCAAGGAGCCGCCGTGCCGTCCGCCCTCGACCAGGTGTTCAAGGCCTACGACGTCCGCGGGGTCTACCCCGACCAGCTGGACGAGGAGCTGGCCGAGCGGGTCGGGCGGGCGTTCGTGGCCCTCACCGGGGCGAGGACCCTGGCCATCGGCCAGGACATGCGGCCGTCGTCCAAGCCGATGGCCGACGCCCTGGCCGCCGGGGCCATGGCCCAGGGGGCGGACGTGCTCCGGGTCGGGCTCTGCTCGACCGACATGCTCTACTACGTCTCCGGGGCCCTTGACGTTGCCGGGGTGATGCTGACCGCCTCCCACAACCCGGCCCGCTACAACGGCCTCAAGCTCTGCCGGCCGGGCGCGGTCCCGGTGGGGGAGGAGTCGGGGCTGGTCGACATCAAGCGGATGGTCGCGGCTGGCGAGCCGGCCGCCGACGCCGCCCGCCGGGGCCGCGAGCAACAGGCCGACGACCTGCTGGAGCGCTACGCCGCCCACGTCCAGGGCTTCGCCGACCGGGACGCCCTGCGGCCCCTCAAGGTGGTCGCCGACGCCGGCAACGGCATGGCCGGGCACGTGGTCCCGGCCGTCTTCGCCGGGCTGCCGTTCGAGCTGGTGTCGATGTACTTCGAGCTGGACGGCAACTTCCCCAACCACCCGGCCGACCCGCTCAACCCCGAGAACGTGCGCGAGCTCCAGGCCAGGGTGGTGGCCGAGGGCGCCGACGTCGGGCTGGCCTTCGACGGCGACGCCGACCGGGTGTTCCTGGTCGACGAGCTGGGCGCGACCGTGCCCTCCAGCCTGGTCGGGGCCCTGGTGGCCCGGCTGATGTGCGAGCGCGAGCCGGGCGCGACCGTCCTCTACAACCTGATCTGCTCCCGGGTCGTGCCCGAGACGATCCGCGAGGCCGGCGGGGTCCCGGTCCGCACCCGGGTCGGGCACAGCTTCATCAAGGGCGTGATGGCCGAGACCGGGGCCATCTTCGGCTGCGAGCACTCCGGGCACTACTACTTCCGCGACAACTACCGGGCCGACTCGGGCCTGATCGCCGCCCTGGTCACCCTGGACGCGCTGTCCCGGGCGGGCCGGCCACTGTCGGAGGTGCTGGCCCCCTACCGCCGCTACGCCGCCTCGGGCGAGATCAACCGCCGCGTCGAGGACCCCGGCAAGGTCATCGAGACCGTGGCCGCCCGCTACCCGGCCGAGATGGCCGACTTCGCCGACGGGCTGACCGTCGAGGCCGGCGATTGGTGGTTCAATCTGCGACCGAGCAACACCGAGCCCCTGCTCCGGCTCAACGTCGAAGCCACCACCGAGGCCGAGATGGCCAGGGTGCGGGACGAGGTGCTGGAGGCGGTCGGCGGCGAGCCGGCCTGAACGGCCCGAGGAGGGAGCCCCACGATGGCCCTTGACGAGAAGCTGCTGGAGATCCTGGCCTGCCCGAACTGCCACGGCGAGGTCGAGTACAAGGAGGCCGAGCAGGTCATCGAGTGCCGTGGCGAGTGCCGCTACCGATACCCGGTGCGCGACGACATCCCGGTGATGCTGATCGAGGAGGCCGAGAAGCCGGGAACGACGCCGGCGTGAGCGGCCCCACGGTCAACCTCTCCGAGTCCACCGGGGCACCCCGCCGGCGCTCCTCAGCCCCCTCCGGGGCCGCGGTGCTCGACGACCCGGCCGAGCTGGCCCGGCGCGACCCGGGCGACATGCTGGGCGAGGTCGCCGGCGCCGGCGGGCAGGCGCGGGTCGCCCTGAGGGCCGCCCAGGCGGCGCCCCTGGTCGGTCCCCTGCCAGAGGTGGTGGTCGTGGCCGGCATGGGCGGCTCCGGGATCGCCGGGGACGTGCTGGCCGGGCTGGCCTTCGCCGGGTCGGGCGTGCCCGTGCTGGCCGTCAAGGGCGACCGGCTGCCCGCGTTCGTCGGGCCGGGCACGCTGCTGGTCGCCACCTCGTACTCCGGCAACACCGCCGAGACCCTGTCCGCGGTCGAGCAGGGACTGGCCGCCGGGGCCCGCCTCGTCGCGGTCACCTCGGGCGGCGCCCTGGCCGAGCTGGCCTCCTCCCGGGGCACGCCCCTGGTCACCATCGAGGGCGGCCGCATGCCAAGGGCCGCCCTCTGGTCACTGGTCGTCCCGGTCTGCCTGGCCGCCGAGGCGGCCGGGGTCCTGCCGCCACTGAGCGACCAGGTCTGCGCCGCCGCCGACACTCTCGACGCGGAGGCCGCCGCCCTCGGCCCCGACGTGGAGACGGCGGGCAACCCGGCCAAGCAGGCCGCGCTGCGACTGCTGGACCGCCTCCCCGTCGTCTGGGGCAGCGGCCAGCTGGGAGCGGTCGCGGCCACCCGGTTCCGCACCCAGTGCAACGAGAACGCCAAGATCCCGGTCGTGTCCGGCGCTCTCCCCGAGGCCAACCACAACGACGTCATGGGCCTCGAGGGCGGCCTCGGCCCGGATCGCGAGCTGGTCCTGCTCCGCGACGAGCCCGGCGAGCACGACCGCGACGGCCGCCGCGTCCAAGCCGTCCTCGACGCCCTCGGGATCGCCGACCCCCTCCTGCGCACCGCCGGCAGCGGCCCGGACCTGGCCCGCCTGGCCCGCCTGACCGCGTTCGCCGACTTCACCTCCACCTACCTCGGCATCGCCCGAGGCGTCGACCCCACCCCCATCCGCACCCTCGACCAGGTCAAAGCCGCCCTGTCCACCAAGGCCACCACCCGGTGACCGAGGAGGTGGCTGCTGGGCCGGCGGGGGAGCGGCCGGCCCGGCGCGCGGTCCCCGAGGCGGTTCGGGTGGCGGCGGCGGCGCTGGAACCGCGGCTGGCCGAGCGGCCGGTGGTGGCGCTGGTGCTCGGGTCGGGGCTGGGCGGTCTGGCCGACGAGGTCGAGGACGCGACCTGGGTGCCGGCGGCCGAGCTGCCCGGGATGCCCGTGCCCAAGGTCCCGGGGCACGCCGGGGCGGTGGTGGCGGGGCGGCTGGCCGGGGTGCCCGTGCTGGTCCTGGCCGGCCGGGTGCACACCTACGAGGGCTACAGCGCGGCCGAGGTCGCGTTCGCGACCCGGGTCGCGGCCGCGGTCGGCTGCCGGGCCCTGGTCGCGACCAACGCCGCCGGCGGCCTCAACCTCGACTTCGACCCGGCCGACCTGATGGTCCTGACCGACCACATCAGCTTCCTGTTCGACAACCCGCTGCGCGGCGCCCCCGACTTCGTCGACCTGGCCGGCGCCTACGACCCGGCCCTGCGGGCCGCGGCCGTCCAGGCCGGGCAGGCCGAGGGCGTCCCCGTCCGCGAGGGCGTGTACCTGGCCGCCGCCGGCCCCTCCTACGAGACCCCGGCCGAGATCGCCATGTTCCGGTCCTGGGGTGCCGACGCCGTCGGCATGTCGACCGTTCCCGAGGTGATCGCCGCCCGCGCCCACGGCCTGCGGGTGGCCGCCATCTCGGCCATCACCAACGTGCACCGCCCGGGCGGCACCCCCACCAGCCACGCCGAGGTCCTGGAGGTCGCGGCCATCGTCCGCCCCCGGTTCCGCGACCTGGTGCTGTCACTGCTCCCTGCCGCCGCCGCCTGATCCGCTAGCCTTCCAGGACGCCGGCCAAGTATCGACGTCGCATTCGCGGACGCTGCTGCTCTGGCAGGGCTCTCCGCATACGCGTCGGGCATACTTGGCCGGCGTCCTGCCATTCATCCGAACCGGAGGAGGAGCTTTGCCGTACGACGTCACCGACCTCGCCCTGGCTGACGAGGGGCGCCTGCGCATCGAGTGGGCCGACCGGCACATGCCGGTACTGCGCGACATCCGCGCCCGCTTCGAGAAGGAGCGGCCCCTCGAGGGCCTCAAGGTCGCGGCCTGCCTGCACGTGACCACCGAGACCGCCAACCTGATGCGCGCCCTCAAGGCCGGCGGCGCCAGCGTCGTGCTGTGCGCCTCCAACCCGCTGTCGACCCAGGACGACACCGCGGCCGCGCTGGTCGAGCACTACGGGATCGACACCTTCGCCCGGCGCGGGGTCGACACCGACGGCTACTACGCCCATCTCGAGGCGGCCCTGGACACCCGGCCCAACATCACCATGGACGACGGCTGCGACCTGGTCACCCTGCTGCACACCAAGCGGCGCGACCAGCTGGCCGAGGTCACGGCCGGCACCGAGGAGACCACCACCGGGGTCATCCGGCTGCGCCAGATGGAGCGGGAGGGCGCCCTCGCCTACCCGATCATCGCCGTCAACGACACCCCGACCAAGCACCTGTTCGACAACCGCTACGGCACCGGCCAGTCGACCATCGACGGCATCCTGCGGGCCACCAACCTCCTGCTGGCCGGCACGACCTTCGTGGTCGCCGGGTTCGGCTACTGCGGCAAGGGCCTGTCCATGCGGGCCCGCGGCCTCGGGGCCAAGGTCGTCGTCACCGAGGTCGACCCGATCCGTGCCCTCGAGGCGGCCATGGAGGGCTTCAAGGTCGCCCCGATGGCCCAGGCGGCCCGCGAGGCCGACGTGATCGTCTCGGTCACCGGCGACCGCGACGTGATGCGGCGCGAGCACTTCAAGGTCATGAAGGACGGGGTCGTGATCGCCAACTCCGGCCACTTCGACGTCGAGATCGACAAGGCCGCCTTGGCCGACCTGGCCCGCACAGTGGTCCGGGTCCGCGAGAACGTCGAGGAGTTCACCCTCGAGGACGGCCGCCGGATCAACCTGGTCGCCGAGGGCCGCCTGGTCAACCTGGGCGCCGCCGAGGGCCACCCGGCCGCGGTCA
>JASLIH010000014.1 GCA_030152105.1 Actinomycetes bacterium | reverse complement strand
CCGACCCTGGTCGCCCAGCTCACCCAGCACGTGCTCGGCGGCGGCTTCGGCCAGGCCCTGTTCGTGTTCGTGCAGGTGGCCACCCTGTTCATCCTCGTCCTGGCGGCCAACACGGCCTTCAACGGCTTCCCGATCCTGGCCTCGTTCGCCGCCCAGGACGCCCTCATGCCCCGCCAGCTGCGCAAGCGGGGACACCGGCTGGTCTACTCCAACGGCATCCTGCTGCTGGCCGTGGGCGCCCTGTTCCTGGTGATCGCGTTCAAGGCCAGCGTGCACGCGCTGATCCCGCTGTACGCCATCGGGGTGGTGACCTCCTTCACCCTGGCCCAGGCGGGCATGACCCGCCGGCACCTGCGGCTGCGCCAGCCGGGCTGGCGCGGCGGCCTGGCCATCAACGGCCTCGGGGCCACGGTGACCCTGCTGGTCCTGATCGTCATCACCATCACCAAGTTCACCCACGGGGCCTGGATGGTCGTGATCGCCATCCCCCTGCTGGTGTGGCTGCTGCTGCGCACCCAGCGGACCTACCGCGGGGAGCTGGGCGAGCTGACCGTCGAGGTCAGCGACCGGATGGCCCCGCCCAAGCCCCGCCACGAGGTGGTGGTCCTGGTCGAGGCGCTGGACCGGGCGACCATCGGCGCCCTCCAGTACGCCCGCCAGCTCAACCCGCTGCGCATGACCGCCCTGCACATCGCCGTCGACCCCGAACGGGCCAAGGAGCTGTCGGCGCTGTGGGCCCGGGTCAACGTGCCCGCGCCCCTTGAGGTGGTCGACGCCCCCGACCGCAACCTGCTCGCCACCACCCAGGCGACCATCGCCGAGCTGGTCCGGCCCGACACCGAGGTCACCGTGCTGGTCCCCAAGCGCCGCTACGCCACCCTGTGGCGCCGGGTCCTGCACGACAACTCCTCGGCCGGGCTGGTGCGGGCGCTGGGCAGCATGGACGGGGTCAACGTGACCATCGTGCCCTTCCGCCTCGGCCGGCGGCCCCTGCTCCGCTCGGTCCCCTCCTCCTCGACGTGATGGAATGCGGCCGACCACGTCCATCTAGAGGGGGGACCACCCTTGGAGCGCCTGTCGCATGGCGTGCTCAGCGATGATGCCGCGGCCCTGCTGGACGGCGACCGACCCGTCGACGTGCTCGTCGGCATCCCGTCGTTCCAGAACGCCCGGACGATCGGCCATGTCGTCAGGGCCGCCGAGGCCGGGCTGCGCAAGCACTTCCCCGACCGCCGCTGCCTGATCGCCATCTCCGACGGCAACTCGACCGACGGCACCGTCTCCGCGGCGATGGCCGCGACCACCGAAGGCGACGAGGAGCTGCTGCTGCTCGACCCCAAGGTCGACCCCCCCGACAAGCTGGCCCTCACCTACGTCGGACTGTCCGGCAAGGGCTCGGCCTTCCGGGCCATCTTCGAGCTGGCCGCGGCCGTCGGGGCCAGAGGCTGCGCGGTGCTGGACGCCGACCTGCGCTCGGTCAGCCCGGCCTGGATCGACCGGCTGGTCGGGCCCGTCCTGGAGCACGGCCACGACCTGGTCACCCCGCTGTACGCCCGCCACAAGCTGGACGGCACCATCACCAACTCGATCGCCTTCCCGCTGACCGCCTCCCTGTACGGGCGCCGGCTGCGCCAGCCGATCGGCGGCGACTTCGGCTTCTCGGGCCGGCTGGCCGCCCACTGGGCCGACAAGCAGGTGTGGAGCACCGACGTGGCCCGCTTCGGGGTCGACATCTGGATGACCACGGTGGCCCTCTGCGAGGGCTTCAGCGTCTGCCAGAGCGTGCTCGGGGCCAAGCTGCACGACGCCAAGGACCCCGGCCGCGACCTGGGCCCGATGTTCCGCCAGGTCGTGGGGAGCCTGTTCGCCCTGGCCGGGCGCTACGTCGACCGCTGGGCCGAGACCGACGGCATCGCCGACGTCCCCACCTTCGGGTTCCGCACGGCCACCTCGACCGAGGAGATCAGGGTCAACCTGGACCGGCTCATCTGGCGGTTCGTCGAGGGCTACGTGGCCGAGCACGAGCTGTGGCAGCAGGTGCTGGCCGACCAGCATTTCGACGGGGTCAAGGAGGCTATCCACCAGGCCAGCGAGCGGCCGGAGGGGTTCGTGCTCCCGGTCGAGCTGTGGGCCCGCGTCTGCTGCGACTACCTGCTGGCCTACAACGCCCAGGTGATCGACCACGACCGGCTGGTCTCCTCGATGATCCCGCTGTACTTCGCCCGCACGGCCACCTTCGTGCGCGAGGCCGCCGACGACACCCCCGAGCAGGCCGAGGAGCGGATCGCCTCCTTCGCCGAGGTGTTCCTGGCCGCCAAGCCCTACCTGATCGAGCGCTGGAGCACCTCGGGCCGCCCCCGCCGCCTCGGCGACCAGCGCGTCCCCGGCGAAGACCGCCGCAAGGGCGACGACACCAGCGAGTTCCTGGCCATCAAGTCCCCCTGACGGCGATCACGACCATCGAGGACCTGCCGGGCGATCTGGAGATGACGGTCGGGTGGCCGCTCTGGAACAGCAGCGCCTCCAGGCGCAAAGAGCGCATCAAGACCCGCTACGATGACCCGCGTCGTTTCAACAGGAAGGTGCCTGGTGCACGTTGTGATCATGGGCTGTGGCCGAGTTGGCTCGGAGCTGGCCGCCCGGCTGGAGTCGGGGGAGCACACGGTCGCGGTGATCGACAAGAACCCCACCGCGTTCCGCATGCTCCGCTACCAGTTCAAGGGCAAGAAGATCGAGGGCTACGGCTTCGACGAGGACATCCTGCGCGAGGCCGGGATCGAGCGGGCCGAGGCGTTCGCCGCCGTGTCCAGCGGCGACAACTCCAACATCGTGGCCGCCCGCCTTGCTCGGGAGAAGTTCGAGGTGCCGCTGGTGGTGGCCCGCATCTACGACCCCCGGCGGGCCGAGATCTACCAGCGGCTCGGCATCCCGACCGTGGCCACCGTGAAGTGGACCACCGACCAGGTGATGCGGGTCCTGATCCCCGACCAGATCGCCTCCGACTGGCGCGACCCCACCGCCGAGATCGCCCTCATCACCCTGGTCCTGCCCGCGGAGTGGGCCGGCTGGAAGATCGAGGACCTGGAGGCCGAGGGCCATCGCCGGGTGGTCGGGGTGACCCGGACCGGGCATGCCCGGATCGTGGGCCCGCACATGACCCTCCAGGAGGGCGACCAGGTGCATTTGGCCGTGGACGAGGACGGCCTCCATGAGCTGCGCCCGCGGGTCCTTGCCGCCCGCCGCGACTCGCGTGCCGAGACCTCCCAGGCGCAGGAGGCGTCCCGGTGAGGGTGGCCATCGCCGGGGCGGGCAACGTCGGCCAGTTCATCGCCGCCGACCTGCTGGCCGCCGGGCACCAGGTGACCATGATCGAGAAGGACCTGCACATCCTCGAGGTGGCCCGGCCGGCCCTCAAGGAGGCCGAGTGGTTCCCCTTCGACGCCTGCGAGGTCCTGTCGCTGGTGATGGCCGGGATCGCCCACGCCGACGTGATGGTCGCGGCCACCGGCGACGACGAGGACAACCTGGTCATCTCCCTGCTGGCCAAGCAGGAGTTCGCCGTCCCCCGGGTGGTGGCCCGGGTCAACAACCCCAAGAACCACGGGCTGTTCAACGAGGCCTGGGGGGTCGACGTGGCCGTCTCCACCCCCCACATCCTGCGCTCGCTGGTCGAGGAGGCCGTGACCGTCGGCAGCATGGTCAAGGTCATGCAGTTCGAGCGCGGGCACGTGTCGCTGCACGCGGTGACCCTGGCCGACCGGTCGCGGGCGGTCGGGCGGACCCTGCGCGACCTGGCCCTGCCGGTGGACGCGGCCGCGGTCGCGGTGGTCAGGGAGGGCCATGTGGTCGTGCCCAAGGAGGACACCGTGTTCGCGGCCGGCGACGAGGTCCTGGTGGTCGCCTCCGAGGGCAGCGAGAGCCAGGTCCGCGAGCTGCTTGTCGGTGAGGACGAGCCGGACGAGCCGGAGCCGGACGAGGACACGACGGAGCCGGAGCCGGCCGAGCGGCTACAGTAGGTCGTAGAAGGGGTTGTAGAGGGTCAGGCCGCGCTCGGAGGCCACCGGGGTGCCCTCCACGGCAAGGCGGCCCCCGCACTCGATCCCTGCGATCCCGCGCCGGCCCATGAACAGCGCCGACACCCGGCCAGTGTCGTCCTCGAGCACGATCTCGAGGGTGGGGACAGCCGCCTGGGGCTGGATGCGGATCCGCCGGATCTGGCCCTCGAACCGGGCCCGCACCCGGGCCCGGGCGCTGCCCATGGGCGTGATCTCGTCGTTCACCGGCCGTCTCCGAGCTCCAGCCGGACCATCCGAAGCCGGGGCGCCGGGCCGCCGTCGAGGGCGGCCGCGCAGGCGGCCACGGCCTCGCGGAGGGCGGCCGACAGGCGCTCGACGTCGATGCCGTCCTTGGCCGGCCGGTACGGCTCCAGGTACTCGACCGCCCTGGACATCACGCTGACCGCGCCCTTGTAGTTGCCCTGGGTGGCGTGCCACATACCGGCGGCGCCCTGGATGATCCCCTTGAGGAAGTCGCGGTCGGGGCGGCCCTTGCGCATCCGCCAGACCTCCTCCCAGACCTCGTGGGCCTCCCAGTACTGGCCGTTGTCGAACAGGGCGCCACCGCGTCGGAGCACCTCGTCCTCGGGCAGGCTGAACGGCTCCCAGTCAGGCTTGAAGTCCGGCCGGGTGCCGCGGCGCCGGGTCTGGCCCATGCTCCGATCGTACGCTCTCAGCGGGCGTTGGCCAGGGCGTGGGCGGTGGCCGCGATGGCCATCCTGGTCGTCTTGAGGATCGGGCGGTCCTCGGCGGGGACGATCACCAGGGCGCCGACACGCCGGTCGCGGCGGACCAGGTCGACCACCGCGCCCTGGGCCGGCAGGACCAGGGTGCCGCCGACCGAGCGGCGGTGGCCAGAGGGGATCCGGCCCTCCTCGTCCAGGTGGGGCAGGCCGTCCAGGTCCAGGTCGCCGCCGGCCTGCCCGGCCTGGGCGACCACCAGGTCGCCGTCGGGGGTGACGCGCACCACCCGAACGGTCCGGGCGTCGAGCAGGTCGCGCAGTCCCGCGACGGCGACCGCGTCGGCCTTGCGGCCGGTACGTGCCGCGGCCAGGTTGACCGCGGTCAGCATCTGGAGCACCTCGGCCTCCTCCCGGGCCTCGACCTTGGCCCTGCGGGTCGCCCGGCCGCCGAGGCTGGCCAGCAGCCCGGCCAGGAACAGCAGCACCACCGTGGCCACCTGCTCGGCCGTGTCGATCCGGAGCGTCCCGTACGGCGTGGTGAAGAACCAGTTGTAGGCCAGAGCGGCCGACAGCGACGACGCCAGCCCGGCCGTCCGTCCCCCGACGGCGGCGGTGAGGGCGACCACGATCACATACACCACGACCACGTTCTCCAGCCCGGCCGACCTGCGCAGCGGCTGCAGCGCCATCCCGACCAGGATGCTGGCCGCGAACCCGGCCACCGCCCAGAACGCGCCTTCGCCATCGATCTCGAGGTTCCTCGGGCTACGGGCCATCGGAGCTCCCTCCCGGGTTGGCGATGAGGCGCTCGTGGGAGCCAGAGTGCTCCCCGGCTACAAAGACGCCGTGAAGGACGGCCTGCCGGACGCAAAAAGTTCGTCAAGACCGGCCTTGCGCGGGCGGCGTCCTATCCTTGGGTCATGGACGTCCCTCGCCGGCTCGCGGTTGGTGGGCCTCGTGGCACGCTCGGCTACGTTGTCGCCGTGGGCGGCACGGCCCTGGTCACCGCCCCGCTCCTGGCCGTCCGGGGCGAGGTGTCCCGGACCACCGTGGTCCTGAGCTACCTGCTGGTGGTGACCGCGGCCGCCGCCGCCGGCGGCCTCGGCCCCGGCATCACCGCCGCCGCCCTCGGGTTCCTCGCCTTCGACGTGCTGTTCCTCCAGCCCTACCACCACCTGATGGTCGACGACCCCCAGGACTTCCTGTCGCTCGGCGTCTACCTGCTGGTCGCGGTCATCGTCAGCCTGCTGGTGGCGACCAGCGAGCGCCGGCGCGCCCAGGCCGAGCGGCGCGAGCGGGAGACCCGCATGCTGTTCGACCTGTCGACCAGCCTGGTCGCCCACGGCAGCCTCACCGACACCCTCCAGGGCGTGGTCCGCACCGTTCGGTCGCTGTTCGACCTGGCCGGGTGCGCGATCGTGCTCCCCTCGGGCGACCGGGTCCAGCTGGCCGCGGTCGACGGCCAGGTGCCCGACGACCTTGATCAGCGCTTTGTCGGGGTGCGGACCGCCCAGACCTCGGTGCAGGTCCGGGGGCCGGCCGACGCCGACCTGGAGCCCGGCCGGGCCCTGACAATCCCGATGCGCAGTGGCGAGCACGTGGTCGGGGCGCTGGTGGTGGTCGCCGGCGGCTCCGACTCGTCCGGGTTCGGCGAGGCCGAGCGCCGGGTCCTGGCCACCTTCGCCAACCA
This sequence comes from Actinomycetes bacterium, assembly GCA_030152105.1. Next base: position 3,426 of record JASLIH010000014.1, on the reverse strand, counting down.
GGCCGCCCTGGCCGTGGAGCAGGGCCAGCAGGAGGAGCAGCGCAACCGGGCCGTGGCCCTGCAGGAGACCGACCGGCTGCGGACCGCCCTGCTCAACTCGGTCTCCCACGACCTGCGGACCCCGCTGGCCTCGATCAAGGCGTCGGCGTCCAGCCTGCTCGACCGGGAGATCCGCTGGAGCGACACCGAGCGGGAGGAGTTCCTGGCCATCATCAACACCGAGACCGACCGGCTGACCCGGCTGGTCCACAACCTGCTCGACATGTCCCGCATCGAGGCCGGCGCCCTTGACCCCCGGCTGGTCGAGAGCTCGGTCGGCGAGGTGGTGGGCCCGGTGGTGCGCCGGGCCCGGGCCGCCTCCAGCCAGCGGGTCGACGTCGACGTGCCCGAGGAGTTGCCGCCGGTGCTGGTCGACCCGGTGCGACTGGACCAGGTGCTGACCAACCTGCTCGACAACGCCCGCAGCTACGCCGCCGGCGGCCCCGTCCAGGTGGTCGTCCGCCCGGTCGGCGGGACGGTCGAGCTGCGGGTGATCGACCACGGCCCCGGCATCCCGGACCCGGAGCGGGATCGGGTGTTCGACCAGTTCTACCGGCTCAAGGGCGGCGGCCGGCGGCCCGAGGGGACCGGCATGGGCCTGGCCATCTGCCGTGGGATCGTCGAGGCCCACGACGGCACCCTGCTGGTCGAGACCACCCCGGGGGGCGGCGCCACCTTCGTGCTCACCCTCCCGGTCTCGCCCCGCGAGGCGCCGGCGGCCGAGGAGGTGGCCACGCCGTGACCAGGGTCCTGGTCGTCGACGACGAGCCGCCGATCGTGCGCGCGGTCGCGGCCAACCTGCGCGCCCGCGGCTTCGAGGTGCTGACCGCGGCCAACGGCGAGGCCGCCCTGACCGCGGTCGAGACCCACCAGCCCGACTGTGTCGTGCTCGACCTCGGGCTGCCCGGCATCGACGGGCTCGAGGTGCTGCGCCGCCTCCGCACCTGGACCCAGGTCCCGGTGGTGGTGCTGACGGCCGTCGACGGCGAGCGCGACAAGGTGACCGCCCTCGACCTGGGCGCCGACGACTATGTGACCAAGCCGTTCGGCGTGGCCGAGCTGATGGCCAGGATCCGGGTCGCCCTGCGGCACGCCCGCCCGGCCGGGGCCGACCGGCCACGGGTCGTCGAAGCGGCCGACGTGGCCATCGACCTGGACGCCAAGCTGGTGACCAGGGGCGGGGCCCCGGTGCGTCTCACCCCGACCGAGTACCGGCTGGTGGAGACGCTGGCCACCAACGCCGGCCGCCTGTGCACCCACCGCTTCCTGCTGGAGCGGGTCTGGGGTCCCGGCTACGGCGACGAGTCCCAGTATCTGCGGGTCTACATGGCCAACCTGCGCAAGAAGCTCGACGACCCGGCAGCCCCGCAGCTGCTGCTGACCGAGCCCGGGATGGGCTACCGGTTCGTGGTCCCCGAGCCCGACAGCACCCCGGCCGAGGCCTGAGCCGGCGGCTCCCCCACCCCACCGGCCGACCGTCAGCGTGCGGTACACTGCCCCCTCGAAACGGGATGTAGCGCAGCTTGGCAGCGCGCCACGTTAGGGACGTGGAGGACCCGGGTTAAAATCCCGGCATCCCGACCAGATATGACTGCGGAGCCAACGGGTCGGCGAGGCTGGCTGTGGTCGGGCGACTTCGGCCGCTTCTGGCTGGGCCAGACCATCTCCAACCTGGGCAGCTCCTTCACCTTCTTCGCGCTGCCGCTGCTGGTGTTCAAGCTGACCGGCTCGCCGCTCAGCCTCGGCCTGACCGCCGCCTTTGAGTTCGTCCCCTATCTCCTCTTCGGGCTGGTCATCGGGGCCTGGGTCGACCGGGTGGACCGGCGGCGGCTGATGATCGCCACCGACCTGGCACGGGCGGCGGTGATCGCCGTCATTCCCGTGCTGGCCGCCGTCGGCGAGCTGTCGGTCGGCTGGGTCTATGCGGTCGCCTTCGCCAGCGCCACCCTGACCATCGCCTTCGACGCCGGCCAGTTCGCCGCGATCCCGAGCCTGGTCCCCTCCAGCGACGACCTGGTGAGCGCCAACGGCCAGGTCCAGGCCAGCTACTCGGCCGCCCAGATCGCCGGGCCGCTGCTGGCCGGGGCGCTCATCACCGTGGTGCCGGTGCAGCAGGTGCTGTGGGTCGACGCGGCCTCGTTCCTGCTCTCGGCCGGGATGCTGGCGCTCATCGCCACCACCTTCAACACCCCCCGGGACACCGAGGGGCGCCGCGCGCTCCGCCGCGAGGTCGCCGACGGGCTGCGCTATGTCCTCGGGCACCCGCTGCTGCGGAACATCTCGGCCATGATGGCGCTGATCAACCTGGTCGGCGCCACCGTGTACACCCAGCTGGTGGTGTTCGCCAAGCGCCAGCTGGACGCCAGTGACAGCCGTGTGGCCCTGCTCTATGCGGCCGGGAGCGCCGGGGTGGTGCTGCTGTCGCTGGCGGCGGGCCCGGTGCGGCGGCGGCTGTCGTTCAGCCTGGCCGCCCTCGGCGCCCTGATGCTCGACGGGCTGCTCACCATGGTGCTGGCCGCGACCCGCTGGTACTGGGCGGCCCTGGTCCTGTGGGCGGCCATCTCCGGCCTCGGCATCTTCTTCAACATCAACACCGGCAGCCTGCGCCAGCAGATCGTCCCCAACCACCTGCTCGGCCGGGTGATCAGCATCGCCGGGGTGCTCGCCTGGTCGGCCATCCCGGTCGGCGCGCTGGCCGGCGGCTGGGCGGTCGAGCGCACCGGCAGCGTCGCCCTCGTCTACGCCGTCATCGGGGCCCTGGTCGCCCTGCTCGCGCTGGCCTTCTCCCTCGGGCCGCTCGGCCACGCCGACCGCTACCTGCCGACCACCCAGTCCGATCGCGTCGACACGCCCTGACGCCACACCGGGTCGTCGTCGGGCGCTCCCGCTGGTTGGGGGGCGATCAGGCTGTCAGGCCCGGTGGGCGAGCCTGGACGGGATCGCGGCCCGGCGCAGGAGGTCGCCGGCGTGGGAGGTGACGCCGACGTCGCTGGTGAGCTCGATGCCGTCCCCGGGGTCGACGGCGGCGATCAGGTCGCGCAGCCGCTCGAGGCCGAGAGCCGGGTCGAACTGGCGCCAGCGGGCCGGGGCGCCCGGGTGGATCGTGGTGCGGGTGGCCGTGGTGGTGGCCTGGTGGAGCTGGACCACCCAGGCGGTGCCGCCGTCGTGGGACCATTCGAAGCGGACCGGGCCGAGGACGGCGGCGGCCCGGGCGCCGAGCTGGCGGACGTCGTCGACCACCCGGTCGGGGAGCGGCCCTGGGGCCGCCCGGGCGAGCATGAAGTCCTCGCCGAACCCGGGGACGCCCTCGACCAGCAGGCCGCCACCGGCGTCGGGGAGCGCGGCGCCCGACCACCGGGCACCGACGCCCTCCTGGGCGAGCACGGC
>JASLIH010000013.1 GCA_030152105.1 Actinomycetes bacterium | reverse complement strand
CTCCCCCGGCGGTGTCGACGCTGATCAGCGGGGCGCCGACGTCGAGGGACTCGCCCTCGACGGCGTGCAGCTTGACCACCGTCCCGGCGTACGGGGCCGGGATCTCGACCACCGCCTTGGCCGTCTCGACCTCGACGATCGGCTGGTTGAGCTCGATGGCGTCGCCCTCGGCGACCAGCCATCGCACCACCTCACCGTCGGTGAGCCCCTCCCCCAGGTCGGGGAGCTTGAACTCGCGCTCGGCCACTGGACCTGTCTCCTCCTGAGCTAGAAGTCGAGGCTCCGCTGGACGGTCCAGAGGACCCGGTCGACGCCCGGCAGGTGGGCTTCCTCGAGCCGGGCCGGCGGGTAGGGGATGTCCAGCCCGGTGCAGCGCAGCACGGGCGCCTCCAGGTGGAAGAAGGCGGCCTCGGTGACCCTGGCCGCGACCTCGGCGCCCATGCCCAGGAACTGGGGGGCCTCGTGCACGACCACCATGCGGCCGGTCTTGGCCGCGGAGGCGACCAGGGTCGCCTCGTCCAGGGGGACCAGGCTGCGCAGGTCGATGACCTCGAGCGAGCCGACGCCCTCCTCCTCGGCGGCCTCGGCCGCGTCCATCGCCACCTTGACCATGGGGCCGTAGGCGACCAGGGTCAGGTCGCCGCCCTCGCGCAGCACCCTGGCCTTGCCGATCGGCTCGGTCGAGACCGGCAGGTCGACCTCCTGCTTGGCCCAGTAGCGCCGCTTGGGCTCGAGGAAGATCACCGGGTCGTCGCTCTCGATGGACTGGCGCAGCAGCGAGTAGGCGTCGGCCGCCGACGACGGCGTGACCACCTTGAGGCCGGCGGTGTGGCCGTAGATGGCCTCGGGGCTCTCGGAGTGGTGCTCGACGGCGCCGATGCCCCCGCCGTAGGGGATGCGGCAGACCACCGGCATGGGCTGGGTGCCGGCCGAGCGGTTCCGGTACTTGGCCAGGTGGCTGATGATCTGGTCGAGGGCCGGGTAGCTGAAGCCGTCGAACTGCATCTCCGGCACCGGCCGGTAGCCGCGCAGGGCCAGCCCGATGCTGACCCCCATGATGGCCGACTCGGCCAGCGGGGTGTCCATCACCCGCTGCTCGCCGAAGTCCTTGAGCAGCCCGTCGGTGATGCGGAAGACCCCGCCGAGGGTGCCGACGTCCTCGCCGAGCAGGACGACCCGGTCGTCGGCCTCCATGGCGTCGCGTAGGGCGGTGTTGAGCGCCCTGGCCATCGTGATCTGCGCCATCGCTGCCTCCTCCCTCACGCCTCGGCTTCGAACTGGGCCTCGAACTCCTGCAGCTGGCGCCACTGGGCCGTCAGGGTGGCCGGCGGGTCGGCGTAGACGTGGTCGACCAGGTCCGACAGCGGCGGGTCGGGCATGTGCTCGACCGTCGACCTGACCTCGGCCGCCACCCGGTCGGCCTCGGCCTGGACCTCGCGCTCGAGGGCCTCGGTGAACAGCCCGGCCCGCTCCAGGAACGCCCGGTAGCGGCCGATCGGCTCGCGGGCCTTCCACATGTCGAGCTCGTCGGAGGTCCGGTACCGGGTCGGGTCGTCGGTGGTGGTGTGGGCCCCGAGCCGGTAGGTGATGGCCTCGATCAGGGTCGGCCCGGCCCCGTCGCGCGCCCGCTCGGCCGCCGCCCTGGTCACCGCGTACACGGCCAGGACGTCGTTGCCGTCCACCTGGACCCCGGGGAAGCCGAAGCCGAAGGCCCGCTTGTAGACGGGGCCGGCCATCTGCTTGGCCAGGGGCACCGAGATCGCCCACTGGTTGTTCTGGCAGAAGAACACCACCGGGGCACTGTGCACGGCGGCGAAGTTGAACGCCTCGCTGACGTCACCCTCACTGGTCGCGCCGTCGCCGAAGTAGGCCACGGCGCACACCTCGGCCCCGTCCCACTTGGCCCCGATGGCGTAGCCGACGGCGTGCAGGGCCTGGGTGCCGATGGGGATGGCGTACTGGGCGAGCTTGTGGCGCTGGGGGTCCCAGCCGGACAGGTTGGCCCCGCGGTACAGGCCCAGGACCGACAGCACCTCCATGCCGGCCCGGACGTAGACGACGCCGTGCTCGCGGTAGGAGGGGAAGACGAAGTCGTCCGGGCCCAGCGCCCGGGCGCTGCCGACCTGGGCCGCCTCCTGGCCGAGGCAGGGCGCCCAGATGCCGAGTTGGCCCTGGCGCTGGAGGTTGTTGCCCTCGACGTCGATACGCCGGACGACCACGAGCTGGCGGTACAGGTCGCACAGCTCGGCGTCGCTGAGGTCGACCTTGTAGGTGTCGTGCTGGAGGAGCGTCCCGTCCTCGCCGAGCAGTCGAACCTGCTCGTCGGTCTGGTCCATGCCAGTGTCTCCCGCGTCGTTGCGCCGACCTCCTGATCCTACTCGTCTGGAGGGGGGCAATACACGAACCCCCGGAACCGGGGCGGGCAGGTCCGGCGGTTTCAATACACCTTTCAATACACAAGGGCCGGAACCTGTTGGGGTTCCGGCCCTTGCGGGTGCCGCCCGGGGGGAGGCGGCGCTTCCGGATCGCCAGGGGACCGCTCCCGTTCGGTCGCCGCCGACGATGACAGCGTGAACGTACTGCGCTGTTCCCAAACGGAACATCAGGGGAACTACGG
>JASLIH010000358.1 GCA_030152105.1 Actinomycetes bacterium | reverse complement strand
CGCGCTGGCCCGGCTTGGCCGAGTGCGGCACCCGCGTGCACACCATCCCCGACGCCTTGGCCACGTCGATCGCGGCGACCCGCGCCACGATCTCCTCGGGTTCCTCGACCTCAACGGTGTCACCGTCTTGGCCACAGCCCGCCTCCTGCCATCGTTGGGTCGGGTCGGGGCTGCCCGGGAGCCCGGTGGGGAACCGGAACTCTGACCGGCGTGCTCAAAGCAACAGTGCGCGACCCTGCTGATCGGGCCCCGGCGCCAGACTGAATCACGGCCTCAAACGACCAAGGACACATCGGCGTCGGCGGGCAACCCGGCCCATTTTCACACCTGCGCGGCGTCCCGCCGGGACACCTCGACTGAAACGAAAATCGCCCGCGTACCAACGGGCTCTGCCGCACCGAGAGCCGAGCGTGGCCGGCACACCCGATTCTCATCCCTCGTGGCGGCCCCCGGCCATGGGGGTCTTATCAGAGATGGACGGCCGAGCACCATGCTATCCAGCGTTTTCCCAGGTCGCTGGCGAGCGTCAGGGGCGAAGGGAGGCGTTCTAACGCCCTGCTCGCATGCAGGCCGGGCAAGCCAGGAGGCCCCTCCTCATGAGATTCAGGTCGGCACGGCGACGGTCACCGCCACCGCCCCCCACATCCCCGGCACCGGCGAGCGGTGGGTGGCGCGCAGCCCAGCGTCGCCGAGCATGACATCCAGCTCGGCCGCAGTGTGAAAGCGGTCCCGGGCGCGGCCGACCACGAAGAAGGGGCGCAGCCAGCCGGTCACGATCGGGTCGGTGAGCAGCAGCAGCCCGCCGGGGGCCAGCACCCGTCGGATCTCCGCCAGGCCGCGTCGCTGGTCGCCCCAGTGGTGCATGGAGATGGTGCTGACCAGCAGCTGGACCGATCCGATGCGGAACGGAAGCTGCTCGGCCACACCCACCACCGCAGCGATCCGGTGGCGTCGCACGGCCACCAGGGCCATCCCCGCAGCGGCGTCCACACCGACCAGCCGGGCGGTCGGGTAGGCCTGGGCCAGCCGCTGCAGCAGCCGTCCGGTCCCGCAGCCCACGTCCAGGACGGTGCGCGCCTGCGGCACGGCCTTCTCGGCCACGGCGATCACGTGCGCATGGACCGGGCCGAAGAACACCCGTTGCAGCCAGCTTCGGTCATAGCGCTGCGACCATGCGTCAAAGCGGGCGACGTCGCGCTGGTGCTGGTCCCTGCGGCTGGTCATGCTCGGGTCATCGTAGGCCGTCAGCCAGCTCCCGGCCGGCTCACCCTACCAGCGTCGACCCTGCACCGCCCCAACCCTCACCGCAGAAGGCGGGCGTCACTGGGCGGTGTCGGCCGGGCGCTGTTGCCACTTGGCCATCACTTGGGCGAGCTCGTCGCGCAGGAATGCAAAGAACGCCTGGGTCTCCTCAAGCCGCGCGCCGGCTGGCGTGTCCGGTCCGACGGCCTTGATGCCCTCCTCCAGGTCCTGCTCCCAGCGGGCGACCATCTGGTCGCGACGGGTGACGGCCTCGTACCAGGTGTCGCTGGAGACTCGATAGTGGTCGACCCGTTCCCCGGGCTCGCGCTCGCGGGAGACCAGCCGCAGCTGCAGCAGGTAGCGCACCGCCCCGGAGATCGCCGCCGAGCTGACCTGCAACAGCTCGGCCAGCTCGGCCGCGGTCTGGCGGCCGTCGTCGGCGACCAGGACCGCGGCGAACACCCGCGCCGGCATGCGGGCCATCCCCGCCTCAGCCAGGTTCAGCGCGAATCGTTCGATGAAGCGGCGGATCGCCTCCTCGTCGCGCCCGGTACCGGTAGCTGGGCCCTCAGCCACGCCCCCATCCTCCCCGGCAGTGTGGCGTCATATGTCTCTGACGACATTAACATCTTCTTAACTTCACAGAACTGTGAAGTGAGTGTAGCGTATGAACCGAGGACCGGTCAGCGCATCGCCAGAGGAGGCGGTGATAGACCAATGGAGACCGCGATCTCGATCTCGGGGCTGGTCAAGACCTTCGGCCCGACCCGGGCCCTGGACGGGCTGGACCTGGAGGTCCGCACCGGCGAGGTGCACGGCTTCCTCGGCCCCAACGGCGCCGGCAAGACCACCACCATCCGCGTCCTGCTCGGGCTCCTGCGGGCCGACGCCGGCCGGGTCGAGCTGCTCGGCGGCGACCCCTGGCGCGACGCGGTCGCCCTGCACCGCCGGCTGGCCTATGTGCCCGGCGACGTCACCCTCTGGCCCAGCCTGTCCGGCGGCGAGGTGATCGACCTGCTGGGCAGGTTGCGGGGCGGGCTGGACCCTACCCGCCGTCGGCGCCTGCTGGAGCTGTTCGACCTGGACCCGCGCAAGAAGGCCCGCACCTACTCCAAGGGCAACCGCCAGAAGGTGGCCCTGGTGGCCGCGCTCGCCTCCGACGTCGAGCTGCTGCTGCTGGACGAGCCCACCGCCGGCCTGGACCCGCTGATGGAGGCCGCCTTCCGGGACTGGATCAACGCCGAGGAACGCGCCCGCGGGCGGACGGTGCTGTTGTCCAGCCACATCCTGGCCGAGGTGGAGGCGCTGGCCGACCGGGTCAGCATCATCCGCGCCGGCCGCGTGGTGGAGTCGGGCACCCTAGGCGAGCTGCGACATCTGACCCGGACCTCGATCCAGGCCGAGCTGGCCGCCCCGCCCGACGGGCTGCTGGAGCTGCCGGGGGTGCACGACCTGGAGGTCGACGGCACCCGGGTGCGCCTGCAGGTGGACAGCGAGCGCCTCGACGAGGTCCTGCGGCACCTGTCGGCGGCCGGGGTGCGCAGCCTGACCAGCCAGCCCCCGACCCTGGAGGAGCTGTTCCTGCGCCATTACCAGAGTGATGGCGCCAGCGCCGACGGCCAGCCGCGTAAGGAGGTGGCTCGGTGACCACCCTGGCGGGCACCGGTGGCCTGGCCCGGCTGATCCTGCGGCGGGACCGCTGGCTGCTGCCGCTGTGGGTGCTGGTCCTGGCCCTCCTCCCAGCCCAGACCGCGGTCGCCATCGACCAGTTCTATGACACTCCGGCCAAGCTCCGCGACCTCTACGGCACGATCGTGACCACGCCGGGGCTGCGCGCCATGCTCGGGCCGGTGTTCGGCGCCACCCTCGGGGCGATCACCGTCTGGCGGGCCGGGCTGTACTTCACCATGGTGGGCCTGGCCAGCCTGCTGACCGTGATCCGACACACCCGCGCCGACGAGGAGGCGGGACGCCGCGAGCTGCTCGGCTCGACCGTGGTCGGCCGCCACGCGCCGCTGGCCGCCGCCCTACTGGTGACCTTCGGCGCCGACCTGGTCCTTGGCGCGCTGCTGGCGGCCGGGATGGTCGGCGTGGGGCTGCCGGCCACCGGCTCGCTGGCCTACGGCCTGTCCATGGCCGCCGCCGGGTGGACCTTCGCCGCGATCGCCGCCGTCGCCGCCCAGCTCACCGACGGCGCCGGCGGCGCCCGGGGCATCGCCCTCGCCACCCTCGGCGTCGCCTTCGCGTTGCGCGCCGCCGGCGACACCGGGGGCAGCGGCAGCGGCTTCGGGTGGCTGTCGTGGCTGTCGCCGATCGGCTGGACCCAGCAGACCCGCGCCTACGCCGGCGAGCGCTGGTGGGTGTTCGCGCTGCTGGCCGCGCTGGTTGTGGTGCTGACCGCGGCGGCGTTCGCGCTGCTGGCGCGGCGCGACGTCGGCGCTGGCGTCCTGGCGGCCCGGCTCGGTCCCGCCGCGGCGGCGCCGTCGTTGGGCAGCCCGCTGGCGCTGGCCTGGCGGCTACAGCGGGTCGCCCTTGTGTCTTGGACCGCCGGGCTCGCGCTGCTGGGCGGGTTGATCGGCAGCGTGGCCAACAGCGTCGGCGACATGGCCAAGGAAAGCACGCAGCTCAAGGACCTGCTCGAGCGGCTCGGGGGCGAGAAGGCGCTGAGCGACGCCTACATCGCCAGCGCGATGGTCATCTTCGCCCTGGCCGCCGCCGGCTACGCCATCCAGGCGACGCTGCGGCTGCGTGCCGAGGAGGAGAGCGGACGCGCCGAGCTGGTCCTGGCGACCGCGGCCAGCCGGCGGCAGTGGGCGACCAGCCACCTGCTGTTCGGGCTGCTCGGACCGGCGGTGGTGCTGTTGGCCGCCGGCACGGCCGAGGGGCTGACCTACGGGCTGGTCGGTGGCGACCTAGGCCACCAGCTGCCGCGCGTGCTGGCCGGCGCCCTGGTGCAACTGCCCGCCGTGCTGGTGCTGGCCGGTATCGCCATGGCGCTGTTCGGGCTGCTGCCCCGGCTCGCCCCGCTGAGCTGGGCGGCGCTGGCGGTGGCCGCGTTCCTGGTCCTGTTCGGCCCGCTGCTGCGGCTCAGCCAGGGAATCCTCGACCTGGACCCGTTCAGCCACATCCCCAAGGTCCCGGGCGCCGCCGTACCCGCCACCCCACTGCTCTGGCTGCTGGTCATCGCCGCAGCGCTCGCGGCCGCCGGGCTGGCCGGGTTCCGCCGCCGCGACGTCCTCAGCACCGCCTGACCGCCTGCCACCGCGCCGCGCCAACCGAGCGACAGGACCCGCCAGGCCGGAGCAAGGTCTTCCAGGCTGGCCTGCAGCTGGCAACCGCGCTCAGCCAGGGATGGGTTCTGACACCGCTGTACACGCGACGATATGAGGCACGACCGCGACAGCGGGACCACAAAGAGGCTGCTCAGACGCGTTGTTTCGACTCAGGAGAGGAAGCGTCCTCAAGACCTTATCCCCAAAGGGGATGCATCCGCTTGGCCGGTGCCTCGGGACGGAACGACCAGTGTTTCTGCAGGTCACGGGGCTGGTTGGTGGGCCTGGCTGGACTTGAACCAGCGGCCTCATCCTTATCAGGTATCGAGGGCTCAGCGCTGTGCGGACC
>JASLIH010000666.1 GCA_030152105.1 Actinomycetes bacterium | reverse complement strand
TGCCGGACCGGCCCGGGCCGTGGCCAGCCTGGCCCAGGAGGCGCAGGTCGCGGGGTCGGTCGCCCACCCCGGGATCCGGCGGCTGCTCGAGTCCCGCCTCGACCAGCCCCTGCCCCATCTCGTCTTCGAGTACGTCGAGGGGCCGACCCTGGACGACGCCCTGGCCACCGACGGGCCGTTCCACCCGGTGGATGTGCTGCTGACCGGAATGCAGCTCGCCGCCGCCCTCGGCCACCTCCACGACCGGGGCCTGGCCCACCTGGACGTCAAGCCGGGCAACGTGGTGCTGCGCGAAGGGCGGCCGGTGCTGATCGACCTCGGCCTGGCCCGGGCCGTTGGCGAGACTCCGGCGGGCCGGCACCGGCGCGGCTCCCCGCCCTGGATGGCCCCCGAACAGGTCCGCCGCCTTCCGGCCAGCCCGGGCATGGACCTGTTCGCGCTCGGTGCGGTCCTGTTCGAGCTGGCCACCGCGACCCAGGCCTTCGAGCCGCGCGACCACGGGCCGTCCGAGCGCCGCTGGCCCCAGCTGGCCGGCCCGCCACCCCCTGCCAGCAGCCGCAACCGCGAGGTGCCGGCAACCCTCGACCGGGCCGTCGCCGCCCTCCTGGCCCCCGACCCGGCCGACCGTCCGACAGCCGCCGGTCAGGTGCTCGCCCTGCTCGCCGAGGCAATGCCGGCCGACCCCGCCGAGGAGGACAGGCTGTGGCCTATCTGGGCTACCGGACGGCTCGGAACCTGGCAAGCGTCCACCATCGGGCGTCCCCCGCTCGCTTCACGACCTGCGTAGGCCTTGCGGGTGGCGCACAGATCCTCCTTGTCAGGATGGTTGCGCCGGGAAAGACTTCGTCTCGCCCAGGGACCCAGCTCCCGGGGCAGGCCCTCGTGGGAGTCAGGGGGGGCCGCGGGCGGGTGCACGCGCTCACCCGGCGCCGGGCTCCCACGGGGGCGCTGAACTTCCAGCGCCCGGCTGACCCTCACCGCTCGCAGTGGTAGCGTGCTTCCATGATTGGGCGCATTGTGATTGAGGACATTCGTCCCCAGGTCGACTGCGGGCAGTTCACCGCCCGGGCGGTCGCCGGCGAGACGGTCCCGGTCGAGGCGACCATCTTCCGCGACGGCCACAACGAGGTCGTGGCCGCGGCCGTCCGCCTGACCGGGCCGGACGACCGGCGGGGCCCGCTCATCCCCCTGACCGAGGTCAACCACGGCCTCCACCAGTGGCGGGGCGAGATCACCCTGCCCCGCTCCGGCGCCTGGTCGATAGTGATCGAAGCCTGGACCGACGAGGTCGCCACCTGGCGCATCGGCACCCAGAAGAAGCTCGACGCCGGCCGCGACATCACCCTGGAGCTCGAGGAGGGGGCCCGCCTGCTGGAGGCGGCCGTCGCCTGGGTGCCGGCGACCGGCCGGGAGGTGCTCACCGCGGCCACCGCCGGCCTCCGTAACGAGGGCGCCGACCAGGCCGAGCGGCTGGCCTCGGCGTTCGACTCGACCCTGGTCGAGCTGCTGGAGCGCCACCCGCCCAAGGACGTCACCCGCTCCAAGCGCCTCGGCATCTGGGTCGACCGCCCGCGCGCCCTGTACGGCTCCTGGTACGAGTTCTTCCCCCGCTCCGAGGGGGCGACGGCCACCACCAGCGGCACCTTCAAGCAGGCGGCCGAGCGGCTCCCGGCCATCGCCGCCATGGGCTTCGACGTGGTCTACCTGCCCCCGATCCACCCCATCGGCCAGACCCACCGCAAGGGTCCGAACAACACCCTGGACCCGGGCCCCGACGACCCGGGGAGCCCGTGGGCGATCGGCTCGGAGGCCGGCGGCCACGACGCCATCCACCCCGACCTCGGCACCATCGACGACTTCGACGCCTTCGTGGCCAGGGCAGGCGAGCTGGGCATGGAGCTCGCCCTCGACTACGCCCTGCAGTGCTCGCCCGACCACCCCTGGGTCAGGGACCACCCGGACTGGTTCCGGATCCGCCCCGACGGCTCGATCGCCTACGCCGAGAACCCGCCCAAGGTCTACCAGGACATCTACCCGCTGAACTTCGACAGCCCCGACGCCGAGAACCTGTACGCGGCCTGCAAGGGGGTGCTCGACCACTGGATCGCCCACGGGGTGCGGATCTTCCGGGTCGACAACCCCCACACCAAGCCGGTCCGGTTCTGGGAGTGGCTGATCGCGGCCGTCAAGGCCGAGCACCCGGACGTGCTGTTCCTGGCCGAGGCGTTCACCCGCCCGCCGATGATGCGGGTCCTGGCCAAGATCGGCTTCACCCAGTCCTACACGTACTTCACCTGGCGCAACGCCAAGGCCGAGCTGGAGGAGTACTGCAACGAGCTCGCCCACTCGCCCTCGGCCGAGTACATGCGGCCCAACTTCTTCGTCAACACCCCCGACATCCTCCACGCCTACCTCCAGTACGGGGGGCCGGCGGCGTTCAAGATCCGGGCCGTGCTGGCGTCGATGCTGTCGCCGGCGTGGGGCGTCTACTCCGGCTACGAGCTCTATGAGCACCAGGCGGTGCGGCCCGGCTCCGAGGAATACCTGGACTCCGAGAAGTACCAGTACCGGCCCCGGATCTGGACGCAGCCGTCGCTGGCCGGCTACCTGACCCGGCTCAACGAGGTCCGGCGGGCCCACCCGGCCCTGCACCGGCTGCGCAACCTCCGCTTCCACCTGGTCGACTCGCCCGACATCATCGCCTTCTCCAAGCAGACCGCCGACGACGCGGTGCTCGTGCTGGTCAACCTGAACCCGCACGAGACCCGCGACACCTTCGTCCACCTGTGGATGCCGGCCGTCGGCCTCGACTGGGACACCGGCCCCTTCGAGGTCCACGACGAGATCACCGGCCAGACCTGGACCTGGCACGGGTCCTCCAACTGGGTCCGTCTCGACCCGCACTGGGAACCGGCCCACGTGCTCCACGTCCGATCCAGGTAGCTCGCCGTGACGGAGTTGGAGACGGCCCTCGCCGAGTTCCTGCCAACCCAGCGCTGGTTCGCGGGAAAGAGACGGGTCGTGGCCGAGGTCCGGGTCGAGAGCTCGGTGCCGCTGCGCACCGCCCTGCCCAGCCTGTCCGCGGTGGTCGCGGCCGTCGCCTACGCCGACGGCGGGGTCGAGCGCTACCACGTGCCGGTCGGTCACGACCGGGGCCTTGAGGCCAGGCAGCTCACCGACCGCGCCTCCGACGCCGTCATCTACGAGACCGAGGGCCCCAAGGGCGGCCCGATCTACGACGCCGCCCGCGACGAGCGGCTCGGGGGCGTCTACCTCGACCTGCTCTCGCGGGCCGCGAACGTCGAGGAGCTGCGCTTCTACCGCATGCCGGAGTGGACCGAGACGCTGCGCGGGCCGGGCCGGCTGCTCGCGGCCGAGCAGTCCAACTCCTCGCTGGTGTTCGGCAACCGGCTCATCCTCAAGCTGTTCCGGCTGCTCGAGCCGGGCGAGAACCCGGAGCTGGAGGTGACGAGGGCGCTGGCCGGGGCCGGGTTCTCGGCCTGCCCGGCGCCGCTCGGCTGGATCGAGGGGCTGGGCTCGACCCTGGGCATCCTCCAGCCGTACTACGCCGGCAGCGTCGACGGCTGGAAGCTGGCCACCGAGCGGGTCGCCGACCACTACGAGTCGAAGGACGGCGAGCCCGGCAACTTCGCCGAGGACGCCGCCGCTCTCGGCCGGCTCACCGCCGAGCTGCACGGGGCCATGGCCACCGCCCTGCCCAAGGTGGCCGAGGGCCAGCCCGACCTGGGCCGGCTCAGCGGCCGCCTGCTCGGCCAGCTCACCCAGGTGGTGGCGCTGGTCCCCGAGCTGGCCGACCAGCGCGAGGCCATCGAGGAGGTCTACACCAAGGCCGAGGCGGCCGGCGGCGGCAGCCGCCACCTCCAGCGGATCCACGGCGACTACCACCTCGGCCAGGTACTGAAGGTACCGGAGGGGTCCGGGGAACCCCGGGGGGGTGCCCCGGTGGATCGGGGCCGGTGGGTGGTGATCGACTTCGAGGGGGAGCCGGCCCGGCCCCTGGAGGACCGGCGGCGGCTGGCCAGCCCGCTCCAGGACGTGGCCGGGATGCTGCGCTCCTTCGACTACGCCGCCTTCCAGCCGCTGGTCCTCGGCGAGGACCCCGAGACGCCGGGCCCGACCCGCGACGAGCTGGCCCGGTTCGAGGGGCCGGCCGCGGCCTGGATCGAGGCCAACCGCAAGGCCTTCCTCGACGGCTACCTGACCAGGGCCGGCGACAGCGGCCAGGCCCTCGGCGGCGACCACGAGCTGCTGCTGCGGGCGTTTGAGCTCGACAAGGCAGTGTATGAAGTGATGTACGAGGCCAGACACCGGCCGCCGTGGCTCCAGATCCCACTCGGCGGCATCCGACGTCTGCTGGGAGCGAGCCCATGACGAGGGACGAGGTCGAGCGGCTGGTCCGCGGAGAGCATCACGAGCCACATCGCCTGCTCGGGGCCCACACCGAGGACGGCCGGGTGGTCATCCGGGTGTTCCGCCCCGACGCCACCGGGGTGGTGGCCCTGGTCGGGCCGGAGGGCAAACCCGAGCGGGTCAAGCTCGACCAGGTGCACGACGCCGGCCTGTTCGAGGGGACCCTTGACGGCACCACCCCGCCCTCGGCCTACCGGCTGGAGGTCAGCTATGCCTCGGGCGGCTTCGTCATCGACGACCCCTACCGCTTCTGGCCGACCATCGGCGAGCTCGACCAGTACCTGCTGGGCGAGGGCCGGCACGAGCGGCTGTGGCAGAAGCTGGGCGCCCACGAGATGACCGTCGACGGCGTGGCCGGGACCGCGTTCGCCGTCTGGGCGCCCAACGCCCGCGCCATCCGGGTGGTCGGCGACTTCAACTCCTGGGACGGCCGGCTGCACCCGATGCGGGCCCTCGGCTCCTCGGGGATCTGGGAGCTGTTCGTGCCCGGGGTGGCCGCCGGGGCCAGGTACAAGTACGAGCTGGTCACCCCCTCGGGGGCGCTCACCCTCAAGGCCGACCCGGTCGCCTTCGCGGCCGAGCACCCGCCCAAGACGGCCTCGGTCGTCTACACCTCGGCCTACACCTGGGAGGACGCCGCCTGGATGGCCGACCGGGACCGGCGCGAACGGCTGAGCGAGCCGATGTCGATCTACGAGATCCACCTCGGCTCCTGGCGCCAGGGCCTGTCGTACCGGGAGCTGGCCGACCAGCTGCCCGACTACCTGGCCGACCTCGGCTTCACCCACGTGGAGTTCATGCCGGTGGCCGAGCACCCCTACGCCCCGTCCTGGGGCTACCAGGTGTCGGCCTATTACGCGCCGACGGCCCGCTTCGGCACCCCCGACGACCTGCGCTACCTGATCGACCGGCTGCACCAGCGGGGGATCGGGGTGCTGGTCGACTGGGTCCCGGCCCACTTCCCCAAGGACGCTTTCGCCCTGGCCCGGTTCGACGGCACCGCCCTGTACGAGCACGAGGACCCGCGCCGGGGCGAGCACCCCGACTGGGGCTCGCTGGTGTTCAACTTCGGCCGCAACGAGGTGCGCAACTTCCTCACCGCCAACGCCCTGTACTGGCTGGAGGAGTTCCACGTGGACGGCCTGCGGGTGGACGCGGTCGCCTCCATGCTCTACCTGGACTACTCCCGCGACGAAGGCGAGTGGGTGCCCAACGAGTACGGCGGCAACGAGGACCTGGACGCGGTCCGGTTCCTCAAGGACTTCAACACCGTCTCCTACCGGGAGCACCCGGGGGCGATGACGGTGGCCGAGGAGTCGACCGCCTGGCCGAGCGTCTCACGCCCTGTGTACCTGGGCGGCCTGGGCTTCGGCTTCAAATGGAACATGGGCTGGATGCACGACAGCCTCCAGTACATCTCCAAGGACCCGATCTACCGCCGCTTCCACCACCACCAGCTGACCTTCTCGCTCATCTACGCCTTCAGCGAGAACTTCATCCTGCCCATCAGCCACGACGAGGTCGTCCACGGCAAGGGCTCGCTGCTGGGCAAGATGCCCGGCGACACCTGGCGGCGGTTCGCCAACCTGCGCTCCTACCTGGCCTTCATGTGGGCTCACCCGGGCAAGCAGCTGCTGTTCATGGGCTGCGAGCTCGGCCAGGAGGCCGAGTGGTCGCACGAGCGCTCGATCGACTGGGAGTCCCTGGCCGACCCCAACCACAAGGGCGTGCAGACCCTGGTCGGCGACCTCAACCGGGTCTACCGCGAGCAGGCGGCCCTGTGGGAGCAGGACAGCAAGCCGGACGGGTTCTCCTGGATCGACCCCAACGACGTCGACGACAACGCCCTCAGCTTCATCCGCTGGGCGGCCGACGGCCGGCCGCTGGTGTGCCTCTGCAACTTCTCGCCGGTGCCGCGCAGCGAGTACCGGATCGGCCTGCCGACGGTCGGGCGCTGGGTCGAGGTGCTCAACACCGACTCGCAGTCCTACAACGGCACCAACGTCGGCAACATGGGCGTGGTCGAGGCCGAGGCGATCGAGTGGGACGGCCAGCCGGCCTCGGCCCGGGTGACGTTGCCGCCGCTGGCCACCGTGTGGCTCGCTCCGGAGTGACCCTGGGGCCCCGGCTGTTCGAGGGGGGCGCCGAGCTCGGGGTGTGGGCGCCCAGGGTGCGCTCGCTGGCCGTGCGGGTCGGCGGCCGGACGGTGCCGATGGAGCGCGAGGACCGGGGCGTCTGGCGTGTGAGCGTCGAGGGGGCGGCCGCCGGCGACGACTACCTGCTGGTCCTCGACGGCGAGCGGGAGCGGCCCGACCCGCGCTCGCGGTTCCAGCCCCACGGGGTCCACGGCCCGTCGCGGCTGGTCGACCTGGGCCCGCCGCCGGGTCCGTTCGCCGTCCCGGCCCTCAAGGACCTGGTCTTCTACGAGCTGCACTGCGGCACCTTCACCCCCGAGGGGACCTTCGACGCGGCCATCGGGCGGCTCGGCCACCTGGCCGGCCTCGGGGTCAACGCGGTCGAGGTCATGCCGGTGGCCGCCTTCCCCGGGGCGCGGGGCTGGGGCTACGACGGGGTCGACCTCTACGCCGTCCACGCCGCCTACGGCGGGCCGGCCGGCTTCCGCCGCTTCGTCGACGCCTGCCACGAGGCGGGGCTGGCCGTGGTCCTCGACGTCGTCTACAACCACCTCGGCCCCGAGGGGAACTACCTGGCCGAGTTCGGCCCCTACTTCAGCGACGTCACCACCGACTGGGGGCCGGCGGTCAACCTGGACGGGCCCGGCTCGGACTTCGTGCGCGGCTTCGTGCTCGACAACGCCGAGCAGTGGGTCGCCGACTACGGCGTCGACGGCCTGCGTCTGGACGCCGTCCAGGCCCTCTACGACCGCAGCTCGGTCCACATCCTGGAGGAGCTGGCGACCAGGGTGCACGCGGCCCGCCCGGGCTCGGTGGTGGTGGCCGAGAGCGACCTGCACCAGCCGCTGCTGGTCACCGCCTACGGGATCGACGCCGACTGGGCCGACGACCTCCACCACGCCATCCACGTCGCCCTCACCGGCGAGACCTCCGGCTGGTACGACGGCTACCAGTCCATGGAGACGCTGGCCAAGGCCCTGGTCACCGGCTGGGTGTTCACCGGCCAGTACTACCCGGCCCTGGACCGCCGCCACGGCCGCGACCCGGTGGGGCTGGGCGGGGAGCGGTTCGTGGTCTGCTCCCAGAACCACGACCAGGTCGGCAACCGCGCCTTCGGCGAGCGGCTGGCCGCCCTGGTCGGCCCCGACCTGGACGCCGTGGCCAGTGTGCTGGTCGCCTGCTCGCCGTTCCTGCCCCTGCTGTTCCAGGGC
>JASLIH010000353.1 GCA_030152105.1 Actinomycetes bacterium | reverse complement strand
CAGGGCCGAGGATCGCGCTCCCGAGCTCAAGCAGCAGGCCCAGCAGTCCACCTCCGATGAGGGGAACGGCGCGGCCGCCTATGCCGAGCCGGCGACCCAGGAGTTCGCGACCCAGCGGCCCAGCCGGCCAGGCCGCGACCGCTAGGCCGTCCAGACGACGGGACGCCTCGGCAGGACGCCAGCGCCGAGGCGTCCCGTCCACCAACAACCACCCGACCAACGCTACCCGAATCGTTCCGGGGGCCCCGGCCCCGCAGGCACCCAACAAGCAGGAGCACGAATGGGCGTTGACCAAGCGTCGTCCGCTGGAGTGGCGGGGCTGGCGAAGGGCCGCTGGAGTGAGTACACGCAGCTCTCCCGGCAGATCAAGCAGGCCGGCCTGCTGGAGCGCCGTCACCGCTGGTACGCCGCCAAGATCGGGCTCAACCTGGCCCTGCTCGCCGCCGGGTGGGTGGCCTTCGCCGTTCTTGGGGAGTCGTGGTGGCAGCTGGTCACCGCCGCCTTCCTGGCGGTGGTGTTCACCCAACTCGCGTTCGTGGGCCATGACGCCGGCCACCGGCAGATCTTCCGCTCCCGGCGCGCCAACGACCTTGTCGGCCTGGTCCATGCCAACCTGCTGCTCGGGGTGAGCTACGACTGGTGGGTCGGCAAGCACAACCGCCACCACAGCAACCCCAACCACGAAGACCTGGACCCCGACATCAGCATCACCGCCCTGGCGTTCACCGACGACCAGGCCAGCTCCAAACACGGGCTGGTCCGGCTGATCGCCCGCTACCAGGGCTGGCTGTTCTTCCCGCTGCTGCTGCTGGAGGCCGCCCACCTGCACCTGGCGAGCATCAAGGCCACCCTTCAGGGCTCGGGCCGGACCAACGCGGTCGAGGGGCTGCTGCTGCTGGCCCATGTCGCCGCCATTGTCGCGGTGCTGGTGCTGGTGCTGTCGCCGCTGCAGGCGGTGGCGTTCGTCGTCGTCCAGCAGGGCCTGTTCGGCCTGTACCTGGGCTGCTCGTTCGCCCCCAACCACAAGGGCATGCCGACCCTCACCGAGGCCGATGAGCTGGACTTCCTCCGCCGCCAGGTGCTGACTTCGCGCAACGTGCGCGGCAGCCGGCTGGTGGACTTCGTGTTGGGTGGGCTGAACTACCAGATCGAGCACCACCTGTTCCCCAACATGCCAAGGCCGAACCTGCGCCGCGCCCAGCCGCTGATCCGGGCGTTCTGCCAGCAACACGGCCTGAGCTACACCGAGGCCAGTCTGGTCGGCTCCTACGCCGAAGCCGTCCGCCACCTCCACGCCGTCGGCGCACCGCTACGTCTGGCGGTGGCCGAATGACCACGGAGGCAAGGCTCGCCCACCAGGACGGAACGAACATGCGCGACCCCCAGTCCCGGATCCCGATCCGCACGATCGCCGCCACCATCGGGATGGTGTTGCTCACCGCCGCTGTCCTGCTGCTCGGCTGGGAGGTCCGGCGCGTCCTGACCTGGATCGTCGTGGCCGCCCTGCTCGCCATCATCCTCGGGCCCCTGGTCGACATCGCCGAGCGCCGGCTGCACCTGCGCCGAGCGCTGGCGACCCTGCTGGTGTTCCTGGTCGCCCTGATCGCGCTGGCCGGGATCCTCATCATGTTCATCCGACCGCTGGCCGTCGAGGGCCCCCAGTTCATCGACCGGGTTCCCAGCTACGTCGAGCAGGCCCGCACCGGGCGAGGCCCGGTCGGAGACCTGGTCAAGCGCTACAACCTGGATGAGTACCTCCAGCGCAACCAGGCCCGGCTCCGCGAGAGTGCCAACCGCCTCACCACTCCAGCCCTGGGCGTGCTGCGCTCGATCTTCTCCACCGTCGTGGCCCTGGTGACCATCTTCGTGCTCACCTTCCTCATGGTCCTGCAAGGCCCCAGGCTCCTCTCGACCTGGGTCAGCGCACTACCCCAACGCCGTCAGGAACGGGTCCGGCGGGTGGCCGCCGACTGCGCCAAGGCGGTCACCGGCTACATGACCGGCAACCTGCTCATCAGCATCATCGCCGGGGCGGTCACCTACGTGGTGCTGTGGATCATGGGCGTGCCCTACAGGGGGGTCGTCGCCCTGTTCGTCGGCTTCGCCGACCTGATCCCTCTGGTCGGGGCCACCCTGGGCGCTGTCGTGGCCATCGCCGTGGCCGCGCTGCACTCGCTGCCCGCCGCCATCGTGGTGCTGGTCGTCTTCGTGGTGTACCAGCAGCTGGAGAACCACGTCCTGCAGCCGGTCATCATGTCGCGCACCGTTCAGCTGTCCGCATTGACCGTGCTGGTCAGCATCCTCATCGGGGTCGAGTTGTTCGGGTTCCTCGGGGCGCTGCTCGCCATCCCCGTAGCCGGAGTCCTCCATGTCATCGGCCGCGACCTCTACGACGGCTACCGCGGCCGCCTCAAGCCCGACCCAACCACCGGGACCGACGAGATCCCGGCATCGCAGCCTCGCCCACTCGAACCCGGCGAGCAGCCATCCCCCGACGTCGCCACCACCGCACACCGCTGACCTGATCGGCCCGGCCACGCAACCGTCCCGACACCACTACCGACTCTGACCGCTCTGACCGCACCTGGCTCGGCTGCCACGAAGCCTGGCCAACCTGGGCAGTAACCGCCCGCTGTGTCTAGGAGGGAGGCCGGCGTGCCTGAGCGTCATCGCGACCAAGACCTCCTGCGCGAGTTGGAGCCAGTGGCCGAGCGGCTGCTGAACCGGCATCTGTCCATGGCCAAAGAGTGGATGCCGCATGAGTACGTGCCCTGGAGCCTTGGCCGCGACTTCGACACCGAACCCTGGACCCCCGACCAGCCGCGGCTGACCGGGGTCGCCCAGGCCGCCTTCGAGGTCAACCTCCTCACCGAGGACAACCTGCCCAGCTACCACCGCGAGCTGCTGGCCACCTTCGGCCGCGACGGCGCCTGGAGCACCTGGTCGCACCGCTGGACCGCCGAGGAGGGCCGCCACGCGGTCGTGCTCCGCGACTATCTGCTGGTCACCCGCAACATCGACCCGGTCGCCCTTGAACGAGGGCGGATGGCCACGGTGCAGCAGGGCTGGATGCCCGACAAGTCGGCGTTGGGGCTGATGGCCTATGCGGCGTTCCAGGAACTGGCCACCCGGATCTCCCATCGCAACACCGGCCGCCATTCCGACGACCCGGTGGCCGACAAGATCATGGTGCGGGTGGCCGCCGATGAGAACCTGCACATGATGTTCTACCGCGACATCGTGGCCGCCGCCCTCCACGTCGACCCCTCGGCCACGGTCCAGGCGGTCACCGAGGAGGTCATCGGTTTCGACATGCCCGGGGTCGGCATCGCAGGCTTCACCCGCAAGGCCCTCCAGATGGCCCGCGCCGGCATCTATGACCTGCGCATCCACCACGACGAGATCCTGTGGCCGCTGCTGCGCCA
>JASLIH010000642.1 GCA_030152105.1 Actinomycetes bacterium | reverse complement strand
AGGTGGCCGACGACGGCTATCGCGTCCGTCTCTCCGACCACGCGGTCCTCAGCGCGCGGAGCGTCGTGATCGCCACCGGGGTCGAGTGGCGGCGGCTGCGCGCGCAGGGCGTCGCGGACCTGATCGGTCTCGGAGTCCACTACGGCGCGCACCCGCGCGACGCGGACGACCTGGTCGACCGGGAGGTGTTCATCGTCGGCGGCGCCAACTCC
Organism: Actinomycetes bacterium; assembly: GCA_030152105.1. The sequence goes on along the minus strand of JASLIH010000642.1, from coordinate 2,941 downwards.
GCCGGCCAAGCCGCGGTCGCCTTCTCCAAGCCGGCGCGCAAGGTGACGATGTTGATCAGGGCTGGCTCATTGGAGAAGGGTATGTCCCGCTACCTGATCGAGGAGATCGAGGCACGCCCGAACATCGAGGTCATGACACAGACGGAACTGAGCCGGGCTCACGGGCACGGCAGCCTGGAGAGCATCTCGGTCACACGAGCCGGCGAGCTCGTCGATAAGCCGCTCCAGGCCGACAACCTCTTCATCTTGATCGGGGCACAGCCCCATACAAAGTGGCTGGAGGGCACCCTCGCCCGGGACGAGCGCGGGTTCATCCTCACCGGCCGCGACCTCGGCGCCGGCAGCGTGACACCGGCCTGGCCACTCCACCGGGATCCCCACGCGCTCGAGACCAGCATGCCCGGCGTCTTCGCCGCTGGGGACACCCGGCACGGCTCGATCAAGCGGGTGGCCTCCGCGGTAGGTGAGGGCTCCATGGCCGTGCAGTTGATTCACCAGCACCTCGAGGAACTGGGATAATTGACCCCGTGGAAAGCAATCGCCTCACGAACGAGCCGGGCGACTGGGTGATCATGTGCTTCTGCGGACACAAGGTCCGAGGTGAGATCGACGTCGAGTTGCTGTCGAACGCCCGCAACCACATCGACGAAGCGCATCCCGAGCGGACGGACCAGACCGACGAGCAACTGCTCGCGCGCGCCGAAAAGCAGTCCCCCTAAGTCCCGCTGGACCGCCCCTCTGCCGATCGAGAGGAAATCCGGACAGTCCTTGGGGCCGGGCTCGCCCTCGTGACGCATGGCGCTGCCCGTACGACGTGGTGGTCTGTCAGTTTGACGGCAGACCCCGAAGGGGACGGGAGTCAGCCGTTTTCGCGGCTGAGGTGAAGATCAGCGTGACCGTCCACGGCGGGTTTGGTGGCGTGGTAGAGCTCGGCCGCCTGCTCGGGGGTTCGCCCGATCGCGGTGAGACCGAAGCGGCCGTCGATGGCCAGGCACGACAGCATGTGCAGGACCACGCCGGTCCCGGTTCGGTGATCGAACTGCAGGCCTGCATTAGCGACGGCCTTGATCACGGCGGCGGGCGGAAGCCCCAGCCAGGCTGGGTCGACCAGGTTGTCGGTCGACCAGTACCAACGGGCAGTACCGTCGGAGGCCACCCATTGCCCTGCCCTGGCGTCGTAGCGGCCCGGAACCAGGTTGCGGAGAACGGTGTAGGGGTGGGTGGTGCCTCCCTTGCGTAGGTTGATCTCTAGCGCGAACACCTGCCAAGGACCGGCCCCATCGCTAGCGGCGGCGGCGAAGTCGACGCTCAAGCGCCCGACCACGCCACGGCGGGCGAGCTGGGTGCCGATGGCCTGCCCGTGGCGCGCCAAGTCGCTCGCATAGGCCGGATCGGCTGGGAACCGGCACCCGACATACACCTGGCCGGTCTCGCCGCCGAGCACCTGCTCGTGGGTGGACAGCACTGCCACCTCGCCGTACGGCGAGATGTCCACCTGCACGCTGGGACTGGCGAACCGGGCACCGGCGATCAGCTCCTCGACCGCGCCGCCGGCGCGAAGGTCACGCAGATACCACTCCGGCAGCGCCGCCACCCGCGCACGGGTCTGCTCGATTGCTGCCGCTCCACCGCCAACCTGCCGCAGGTCGATGACCATGTTGCCGTCGCCGGCGCCGCTGTTGTCATGCTTGATCACCACACCCGGGGCTGTTGGCCGTGCTGCCCGGACCGCGGCGATGGCGGCCGCGACCTCATCGACGGTGCGAACATCCTCGCGGCCGACGGGCACGGGTACACCGGTATCGGCGAACAACCGCCGGCCGGCGCTCTTGTAGCCAAGCTGCCACAGGTCGGGCGCGGTGCCGTCGATCGGCGCCTGTAGCCGCAGGGCCACCTCGACCTCACGGTCGGTCACGTTCCACGGCTCAATAAAGACCGGCCGGCCAGCAAACGACATCCGCAGCGCCTGGAGCAGGTCGGGCCGGTCAAGGAGCTTGGCCGCAATACAGCGTGGCGTGTTGTCGGGCACGACCACCAGTCGGAAGCGGGCCCGCACGCTGGCCCGACGGTCGGCGGGCACCAGCGAGGTGTAGTAGTCCACCACCTCCTGATCGGGAGCTTGGCAGGTCAGGAATACCAGCTCGCAGGCCTCGATCTGGTGCAGCAACAGGTGGGCGACCAGATAGCGGTGTTCCAGCGCCGGTATCCGGGAAGCGTAGTGGGACAGCAGCGACTCGCCGACACTGAAGGACGGAAGTACGACCAGCACGTGGTCAACGCCCACGCCCGGCCTGTTCAGGGCCCACGCCGGCCCAAGCTGCGCCTGCAGCTGTTCGAGGCTGTTCATGAGCGCCCCCGCCGGTCCGCCCGAGTGCAGAGCATTATCCACCGTGAACCGCGCGGCACAGCTAGGCCAAGCTCGAGCGGCTGGACCGGACACCTTCGGACGTGGTACTCCACGGTCCCTTCGGAACATCCGCTGCTGCCGCTGGTCAAGCGATCGCGGCTCGTCCCTCGACGCCAGGCGCGAGCGGGTCGAGGCTGAGGCGGCACGGCTCGTGTCTCTGGGTGCTACGCGGCTGCACACAAACGTCGAGGAGGGCCTGGACCACTACGCGGTCGCGATGACCGATCCGGAAGGAAACGAGTTCGACATCAACTAGCCGTTGGTGACTGGCACCACCTCCGGGGGTGCGTACGTGCACCGACGTGTCCAACGGGTTGGATGCTCGGGTGGAGCACGGGTTGCTCCCGGTGAGGACTGCTCAGGGCGGGTCATGCCGCGACTCGCCCGCATCTGCCGATCCGGGGGACCTCGGTGCCGGCCAGGCTGAGCTTCGGTGAGATCATTGACAAATCCTGGCTCACCAACGCCATGGACCGTCCCACGTCGAACGCATCAACAGCCTGCGCCGGGAGGCGGCCGCTATGGCGGACGTCG
>JASLIH010000348.1 GCA_030152105.1 Actinomycetes bacterium | reverse complement strand
ATGGACGGCAAGCCGGTCACCGTGCGGCTGCTCGATCCGCCGTTGCATGAGTTCCTGCCTGACCAGGTCGAGCTGGCCGTGGCGGTCGCCCTCGCCCGCCAGCAGGGCCAGGCGACGGTCGAGGTCGGCGGCGACGAGGCCCTGCCCATCGATGAGGCGGCCGAGATGTTGGCCAAGGTCAACGACCTGCACGAGACCAACCCGATGCTGGGGCTGCGGGGGGTCCGCCTCGGGATCCTCAAGCCGGGCCTGTACGCCATGCAGGTCAAGGCGATCATCGAGGCCGCGGCCAGGGTCAAGGCCGAGGGTGGGAACCCGGTCGTGGAGATCATGATCCCGTTGGCCGCGACCCGCGAAGAACTCGCCCAGGTCCGAGACGAGCTGGAACCGGTCGCCGCTCGGACCCTGGCCGAGCTGGGCGTGGAGCTTGCGGTGTTATGGGGGACGATGATCGAGCTCCCCCGGGCCGCCCTGGTCGCTGGGGAGATCGCTGAGGTGGCCGAGTTCTTCTCCTTTGGCACCAACGACCTCACCCAGACCGCCTTTGGGTTCTCCCGCGACGACATCGGCAAGTTCCTGGGCCTGTACGAGGAACGCAAGCTCGTCCCGGCCAACCCGTTCGTGACCATCGACCAGCCCGGGGTCGGGCGGCTGATGCAGATCGCCAGCCACGAGGGCCGCCAGACCCGACCCGGCCTGAAGCTGGGGATCTGCGGGGAACACGGCGGCGACCCCGACTCGGTCCGGTTCTGCCACACCCTCGGACTCGACTACGTCTCCTGCTCCCCCTTCCGAGTCCCCACCGCCCGCCTCGCCGCCGGCCAAGCCGCCCTCGGCCAGACCACCGCCGCCTCCAAGTAGCGACGGTGGCCCTGCGCCTCCGGCCGGTCCGCCGCGCCGACCTGGACATGATCGAGCGCTGGTGGGGCGACCCGGAGGCGCAGGGCCACCACAACTGGTTCGGGTTCCCGCCCGACGGCCAGCTGCGGCGCCGCTTCGACCAGGACGGGCTGCTCGGCGAGGACCGCGGCAACCTGCTGGTCGAGCTGCCCGACGGCAATCTGGCCGGCGACGTCAGCTACTTCGCCGTCTTCCACGGGCCCAACCCGGGCTCGCGGGCCTTCAATATCGGCATCGCCCTGCTGCCCAAGCACCGCGGCCACGGCCACGGCACCGAGGCCCAGCGTCAGCTGGCCGCCTACCTGTTCGCCCACACCATGGTCGAGCGCCTGGAGGCCAGCACCGACGTCGGCAACCTGGCCGAGCAGCGGGCCCTGGAGCGGGCCGGCTTCACCCGCGAGGGGACCCTGCGCCACGCCCAGTTCCGCGACGGCGAGTTCCACGACATGGTCCTCTACAGCCGCCTTCGCGGCGACTGACCGTCACAGGCATCGGTCAGAATTGCCTGGGAACGATCGAACGGCGCCAGAGGAGCGAACGGTGAGGGCGACCCAGGACTGGGTGCAGCGGGGGACGGTGCGGGCCGAGCTGGAGGCGGCCGAGGCGCGCACGCTGGCCCCCTGGGCGGCCAAGGCGGCCTCCTCGGCCGGCCGGGGGCAGCCCGAGCCCGAGGACCCGGTGCGGACCTGCTGGATGCGCGACCTGGACCGGATCATCTTCTCCCGAGCCATGATGCGGGCCCACGGCAAGACCCAGTCGTTCATCCCGGCCTTCTCCGGGGAGGGCCCGGCGGCCGGCCGCCAGGGCGGCCCCTACATCGGCGACCACTACGTCACCCGGGCCACCCACATGCAGCAGACGGCCCGGATCGCCGCCACCCTGGCCCAGGCCCTGGCCCTCAACGTCCCCCTGGCCACGGCCATCGCCACCGGCCACGACCTCGGCCACGCCTGCTTCGGCCACGGCGGCGAGGCGGCCCTCCAGCAGGTCGCCCCCGGCGGCTTCGACCACGCCGGCCAGGGGGCGCGGCTGCTCACCCTGCTCGAGCCCCGCAACCTGACCGCCGAGGTGCTGGACGGCATCGCCCGCCACTCCTGGAAGCACGAGCCGCCCTCGACCCTCGAGGGCCTCTGCGCCCGCCTGGCCGACCGCATCGCCTACCTGACCGCCGACCTCACCGACGCGCTTCGGGCCGGGGTCCTGGCCGGCGTCGACCAGGTCCCGCCCGAGGTCCGCCGGGTCCTCGGCGAGCAGCCCGCCGACATGATCGGGGTCCTGGTCGAGGACGTCATCCGCCACTCCCGGGGCGCCCCCCGGGTCGTCCAGGGCGAGGCCTGCGCCGAGGTCATGTCGGTGATGCGCTCGTTCATGTTCGAGCACGTCTACCTGCGCCCCGAGGCCGAGCGGCAGACCGAGCGGGCGACCCGCCTGCTCACCGACCTCTACGGCCACTACCTGGAGCACCCCGACACCATGCCCATGGGGGCCAGCCTGGCCACCGACCCGGTGGAGCAGCAGGCCGTCGACGCCATCGCCGGCATGACCGACCGCTACGCCCTCGCCGCCTGGAAGGCGGCATTCGCCGCCGTCTAATCTAGGCCGCCCGGGTAGCCTGGCCCGGCGGACCCCTCACGGTGAGGAGCAGGCCATCGACCGGGACCCGGCAGAGCAGCGGCGGGCGTCGCTGCGCGCCTCCGACGCCGACCGCGAGCAGTTCGTCGAGGCCCTGCGCCAGCACCACGCCGAGGGCCGCCTCACCGTCGAGGAGCTGACCGAGCGGACCGAACGGGCCTATGCCGCCCGGACCCTCGGCGACCTGGACGCCCTGGCCACCGACCTGCCGCCGATCCAACCACCGGCCGCCCCCCGGACGCCCGGCCCGCCGGACCCGCCGGCCGACCGGCGGGCCGCGCGCCGGACGATCGTGCTCCGCTCGGTGCTGTGGTACGGCCTGCTCAGCGTCGTGCTGCTGGTCGTCTGGCGATGAGCGGCGGCGGCTACTTCTGGCCGATCTGGCCCATCCTCGGCTTCGCGATCCTTCTCGGCGGGCAGGCCTTCTACTTCCTCAGTCCCCAGACCCA